>DAOLDI010000171.1:0-5298 GCA_035327445.1 Cyclobacteriaceae bacterium
TAAACTATGATCACCTGGTAATCGCTACCGGACCAAAAGTAGATTTCAATGTTGCACCTGGTGTAAAAGAATACGCACATTACATTGGCACACCGCTTGGCGCAATGAAGGCACGCGAGGCTTTAGAGGAATTCAAAAAGAATCCTGGCCCTGTAGTAATTGGTGCCACGCAACGCGCAGGTTGTATGGGTGCAGCGTATGAGTTTGTGTTCAACTTTGAAAAATGGTTAAGAGATGAGGGTATCAGAAAGAAAGTTGATTTGTACTGGATAACTCCGGAAACCTTCCTCGGTCACTTTGGTATAGATGGCATGACAGGCGGTGAAACCATGCTTAAGTCTTTCATGAAAATGTTCAACATACACTTCAGAACCGAAGTAGGTGTTGAGAAAATGACAGCAGAAGACATCTACCTGAGCAATGGCGAAGTCTTGCCTTATAAGTTCTCTATGTTAATGCCACCCTTTGTTGGTGTTGATCTGGTACAGAATTCTCCTAAGTTGGCAGCTACAGCCAATGGTTATATACCAGTTGGTGATGATTACCGCCACCCTGTATACAATAACATTTGGGCGGCAGGTATTGCAGTAGATGTTAAGCTTCCATTTAAACCCGGTAAGGTGCCATTCAGCACACCAAAAACAGGTTACCCTAGTGATGAGACCGGAAAGATTGTTGCTGAAAATATTTTGCGGGTTGAAAAGGGCAGGGAAGAATTGAAGAAGAAAGCATGGGGTAAAATACCCGGTATATGCATCATGGATGCCGGCAAGAAAGAAGTGGTGATTCTAAGCAACCACCTCTTTAAACCACGCAGCTTTGCCGTGATGATTCCTAACGTGATTTACGATTTTGGTAAGGTGCTATTTGAGAAGTATTTCCTGTGGAAAACCAGAAATGGTTTGAGCTATCTTCCATAATGTGTGTTTAAAGAAAGGAGGGATGAGTATAACTCATTCCTCCTCTTCT
This sequence comes from Cyclobacteriaceae bacterium, assembly GCA_035327445.1. Classification (GTDB taxonomy): domain Bacteria; phylum Bacteroidota; class Bacteroidia; order Cytophagales; family Cyclobacteriaceae; genus DAOLDI01. Next base: position 970 of record DAOLDI010000171.1, read on the forward strand.
GTTGCCATGCCTTGCAAATAATAGGCAGCGTTCAATGCAAATTTTGTAGCCAGTAATTCCTCATTCACATCTGTAATTTCCAGGTATTCTCTTGAGTTGCTGCCTGTCTGCAATAAAACCTTTTCAAAACCATCGGGTACTTTTTTGAAGAAGTAAAACTTATTTTCTTCTCTTGCTCCTGCAGCTAGTGGCAATACCCAGGCTTTTCTCGGTTGAGCGTAAATGGTTGCCTGAAATGTGCTGCCCAATACAAGTTCTTTTTCTTCTGCTTCATTTAATAAATGTGCATGCACATTGGTAGTGCGGGTTTGGGCATCAATTTGTTTTCCTACCAGGTATATGTTGGCCATATATGATTTCGATTTACCCGGAAAGCTTATTCTTAAAGTATCACCAATTTTTATGAGTGGAACATCTTTTGCAAATACCTGTAGTTCAACATGCAAATGTTCACGGTCAACAATTTCATACAAGAGATCATTGCTCAAAACCAATTTGCCCAGGTTTACCTGTTGTTTGGTGATGTATCCGTTAATAGGACTGCGCACCTGCAGCGTAGTTTGTAAGTTTTGTTTTGATTCTATTTGCCCCGCATTAAAACCTGTCATTTCAAGTTCAGCCCTTAGACCAAGGTACATGCTGTTTACAGATTGATATTCTGATTCAGCCTGCTGCAAAAGTTTGAGCGATGATGCCTCCTGATCAAACAATTCTTTCTTTCTGTTGTATTCGGCTTCCAGAAAAGTAAGTTTGCTTTTCAGTTCAATCAGTTGTTGTTGACGGGCAATGAAATTGGGATGTTCCAACACCACCAAAATATCTCCTCGCTTTACATAATCTCCCGGCAAGAATTTTACTTCACGAGCAAAGCCTTCAATTTTGGCATGCACCGATGCCAGGTTCTGCGGAGGTACATCTACAGTGCCTATACAGGTAAGCTCCTGATGAATAGTTTTACTGAAAATATTGCCTAGCTTAATGCCGGCAGCAGCAATTTCTTCATCCGACATTTCAATCAGACTTTTATTGCTTTCTTCATAGCTTGATTCAGTTGTTGTACTGCAACTAAATGCTAAATAACTAAACAAGATGATGATGAATATTTTTTTCATGGTTATTGATTGCTTAAGAATTGAATTTCGTTGAGAGTAGTTTTCATACGCAGCAGTAACTCCAGATAATTTAGCTCTGCATTTAAGGCTGCCTGCATGTATTGGGCGAAACGCACATAATCTATTTCGCCAAGTTCAAGTTGAAGTTGCGCTGTTCTTTTAATTTTTTCTGGTTGTTCTTTGTAAACTTCTAATTCAGGAATTTCATTTTGCAGCTCGTACCACTGATTTATCAATGCTTTTAATCTTGATAAATACATTTGCTGCTCCAGGTTAATTTCTTCCTGCAGCATTTGCACCATGATATTTTCGCGCTGTACACTTGCCCTTGCCCTGCCGGCAAATAATGGAATTTGTAGTCCGGCTTGCCATCCCTGAAAACCTTTGATACCATCAAGCGATTGATTGAAGTACCCGGCATAAACATCTGGCATCAGTTCTCTGCGCATATAGGTTTGTCGGTTAATGGCTAATTGCTTGCGTTGTTCCTGCACTCTTCTGATAAGCGGGTTAATCTCTATCCAGTCTTGTGCGGCAAGTATTTCCACTGCCATACTATCTGCAGGAACAAGTTTAGATGCGGCATCAATAAAACAAACTTGTTTAAGCATGGCAGCCGCCTCTTCCAGGTCTCTGGTGTTGATAATCATTCTTTGCCTGCTTTCTGCCAGTTGCAGGTCAACAAAGCTTTTATCTAATACACCAATATCTCCGCTTTTTAATTGAGCTTCAGCCCGTTTTCTGATGCTTTCAAACAAAGCAACTTGTGCTTCAATGATCTGGTGGCGATAGTATTGATAAATCCACTGCGTATAAGCTTGTCTTGCCTGAAGACTTATCTGTTCTCTGCTGAGTACTTGCCGGTATTCACCCAGTCTCACCTCTTCAGTAACCAAAGTTTTTCTAATACCAATGGCAAGCGGATTTTCCAGGTTCTGATTGATTTCAATAAAATTATCCGCACCTGGGTAATTGATTTGTCCGCGCTGAAAATTGAAATCAAGTGTACCAATACCAGCAATTAACCTGCGGTTGGTTTTGGCTAGCTCCGTTTCAAGTACACTTTGCTTAATGATAGGGTTGCGGTCGAGTGCAAAGTTGATGGCCTGTTCTTCGCTTAACATTTGCTGTGCAGTTGTAAAGTAGGGAGTCAATAGAAAAAGAATGATCATCAGCATTTTTTTGCCGTTCCTTAAACTAATTCTGCTTTCTACTAAAAAATAAATGGCAGGCAGTACAACGAGCGTTAAAAATGTTGCGCTGATGAGTCCGCCAATAACCACAGTAGCCAAAGGTCTTTGCACTTCTGCACCATTGGTGGTAGAAAGTGCCATGGGTAAGAATCCCAGTGTGGCAACTACGGTGGTGATCACAACAGGTCTTAGTCTGTCTAAAGCACCGGTTTTAACGCGTTCGCGTAAATCAGTCATACCGGTTTTCTTTAAATATTTGATGTGACTCATCAATACAATTCCATCTAATACTGAAACACCAAACAGAGCGATAAATCCGATGCCTGCTGAAATACTGAAGGGCATATCGCGCAGGTATAAGGCAAGTATACCCCCAATGGCAGATAGGGGTACAGCCATAAAAATCATGAGTGATTCTTTAAATGAATTGAAGGCAGAATAGAGCAGGAAGAAAATCAACAATAAGGCTACGGGTACAGCAATGAATAATCTGTTTTTGGCACTCTCCAGATTTTCAAACTGCCCGCCATATTTGATGTAATATCCGGGAGGTAGTTTAAGATTTTTACTGAGTGTGGCTTCAATTTCTTCTACCAGTGTTGCAACGTCACGGTTTCTCACGTTAATACCAATATTGATTCTTCTGCGTGCATCTTCTCTTGAAATTTGGTTGGGTCCTTCTAAAGCCTGCACATTAGCAACCTCACTTATCGGAATGCTTTGTGTGCTGTTGGGTAAAGGCACATAAAGTTGCTCAATGTTAAGTGTTTGCAGAAAATCCGGATGAAGACGAACCACTAAATCAAATTGGCGCTCACCTTCAAATACAATGCCTGCGCTTTCGCCCGCTATGGCTGCGCGTATACTGGTATTCATATCACTCACGTTAACTCCATACTTGGCCAATTTAATGCGATCATAATTGATGATAAGCTGCTGCATGCCTTCAGTTTGTTCTACTTTCACATCACTTGCACCGGGTATATGTTCAATCATACCGGCAGCTCTGTCGGCAAAAACTTTTAATTGGTGCAGGTCGTCACCAAAAATTTTCACACTGATATCAGTCTTCACACCTGTCATCAATTCATTAAACCTGAGCTGTATGGGTTGTGTAAATTCAAATGAAGCTCCGCGCAAAACACTCAGTTTTTCTTTCATCATATCGGCCAGGTCTTCACGATTATCTGCACTTACCCAGTTTTCTTTTTCCTCCATAATGATCATGATGTCTGCTTCTTCAATACCCATGGGATCGGTAGGAATTTCTGCTGTTCCTATTTTGGATACCACATGTTTTACTTCAGGAAAATTTTCCAGGAGAATTTTTTCTGCGGCTGATGCCGTGCGAATACTTTCTTCTAATGAACTGCCCGGTTGTATGGCCATTTGCATGGCCATATCGTCTTCTTCAAGTGTTGGAATGAATACGGCACCAATGCGGGTGAATAACAGCGCAGCAGCTATAAAGATGGCGAGCGCAAGTGTAATAACAGTTTTAGGAAAACTTATTGCTTTTTCTAAAACGGGTTGGTAAATCTTTTTGAGGAGATCTACAAAGCCAACTGAAAGTTTGTTCTCAGGCTTGATATCTCTTGGCATACCAAGAGATAAAGCTACCGGCACATAGGTAATGCTAAGTATAAGTGAACCTAAAATGGCAAAGCCTAAGGTTTGCGCCATGGGTTTAAACATTTTGCCTTCAATACCTTCAAGTGTGTAGATGGGAATAAACACAACAAGTATAATCAGCATACCGAAAGCTGCGGCCTGGTAAATGCGTGAGGTAGAAGTTTCAATGGCCTCATCTAATTCTGCTTTGCTTAATTGTTTTCCCAGGTAGCCAATGGCAATGAAATGCAGGAAAGCCTCAACAACAATTACGGCTCCATCAACTACAATTCCAAAATCAATAGCGCCTAATGACATCAGGTTGGCAGATACATCAAAAGTGTACATTCCAATGAGGGCAAACATCATAGATAGTGGAATTACAGAAGCTACAATTAAGCCCGCTCGAATAT
>DAOLDI010000172.1:0-5286 GCA_035327445.1 Cyclobacteriaceae bacterium
AGGCTTCTACCAGCAACAAACCAATACCGATAAAGAAAATCATGATCTCCCAGTTTTGGGCTAAACCATTGAGGTAATATGGAACAAAGTAAAGCACCAGGGCTATGCCCGATGCCATAAGCGGAAAACCTACACCGGGTGTTTGTAATTCAAACCAGATGCCACCAATAATCACAAGTATCAGAATGCCGCTGATAAACGGGTTGAGAAAAAATGCGATGATCTTTTCTGTACTGCTTAATTCATATTTCACCAGTTCATAATTGCTTACACCGTTGAGTTCTAATAATTCTTCGATGCTGTTTATACGCGCTTCGCAAAACCCATGTTCAATAGCTTCAGAAACTGAGAAAGTAACTACCTGGCCGGCTTTGGTAATATTTTCAATTTCAATGTTTTGGTCAACCATGGCTTCGGCAATTTTTGGGTCTCTTCCTTTTTCTTCTGCCGTGCTTCTCATGATAGAGCGCATGTACGACTGGTACTTATCCGGTGCGGCTGCGCCATCAGGTCCAACCACTGTGGCGGCTCCAATAGTTGCACCGGGTGCCATGTAAATACTGTCGCAGGCAATGCTGATCAATGCACCAGCCGAGGCAGCATCTTTGTTGATGAAGACCCAAACCGGTTTTTTGAAATCCAGGAGACTTTCTACAATATCCTTGGCATCGGTAACCACTCCACCATAGGTATCCATTTCAATAACCACATAATCGGCTTCTATGCGATTGGCGTTTTCAAGTGCCAGCCTTACATAGCGCGACATACGCGGATCTATATCGTTCTTGATTTCCATGATCATGACTTTAGCGCTTTGGCCATGCGAAATGAAAGCCGCTAACAGGAGTGTTGCTGTAACCAGCAAGAATTTCATTTTAAGTAATGCAGTCATAAATCTGAGATTATGATGTAAAACTATGCTTTATTTGAATCTGAAACCAGCCATTATCTGTTTGCTGATAGTGGATGTTTACAGCGATGTAATAAATTTAAAACTTAAAGAATAAAAGCTACTTGTTAGTTCAGATAAAACAAAAGTTTAAGCACAAAATCTGGAATCTGGACTTGCATCCAGACCGACCCTTGCTTTTCATCGAATCGCGCGATGAACTAAAAGCAGAGGCTTATTTCAGCGCCTATAACCTGAATGAAAAGAATTGGCTTTTTGAAGAAATGCTGATTGTACCCAATTGGTGGTGCAGCATGGCCGCAATGAATGATACAGTGGTTTACCTGCACGTATTTAAAGATGGCGCCAATCCAGAGCCTGATGAACTCATTGCCTTTGATTTTACATTACAGCAAGAGTTGTGGAGAAAGAAAGGTGCCAGGTTTGGCCAGGTTTTTCAAGAAGGGATAGGTATTTGGTTGGAAGCCGAACTGGTATGTGTTGATTATTTAAATGGAAAGCCCCTTAATCTTGCTCCTCTAATAAAAGAAACAGCAGCGGCTGTCGTTAATCCGGTAGTTTATAACCCTGAGTCGACTCATTATCAAACTTTAGGAGCATTTATAAAATCCAGAAAAGACCATGATTGTACCGGGCATATTGAATATGCTGAAACAAGTAATTGTATGGCGCTTGCGTATTATGTGCAGGATGCCGGTGCTTTGGCCAACTATTTGCTCTTATTAAACCGAAGCGGAGAAGAGCTATTGTTTGAAACATTGGGCCGGAACTTCGTAGCTTTGGGATGGAATACTTTTTGTATGTATAAGTCCTGGATGATTTACGTTAAGGATAAGTCGGAATTGAACATCATCAACATCAATGAAAAATAATCTTGTATTTGCCACCCTGTTAATGCTGGTATTTAGCCTTAGTATGGCACAGCAGTCAGAACCAAAAACAGAAACCATAAATGGCAAGAAGTTTATCCTGCACAAGGTTGAGCAAAAAGAAACGCTTTATGCTATATCCAGAAAATACGGGGTTTCCATTTATGCCATTTTAGAGCACAACCCCAGCGCTGATGCAGGCCTTGATGTTGGCCAAATATTAAGAGTGCCTTATACAGAGCCTGCCACAGTAATTGCACAGCCTGCTAATGACATAAGGAATAAAACCATGCACACTGTGCAGGGTAAAGAAACCTTGTTTTCAATTTCAAGAATATACGAAGTAAGGCCGGAAGAAATTAAAGCATGGAATCAACTGAGTGATAATACCCTGAGCATAGGCCAGCAATTAGTCATCTATCAAAACAATAATGCTGCTGCTGTTGACACAAGTGTTCCGATTGCCAATGACGGCAGAAAGCGGCATCGCGTTAGCCCGGGCGAAACCATGTATAGCATTGCGAAACAATATAACATTAACATTCAGCAATTGCAGACATGGAATAACATGAGCAATTTTGATTTAAGTAATGGTCAGGTTTTAATTGTATCAGCAGGCGCTAATGATTCATCATTTACAGAAACAAAAGAACCAGAACCTATAAAAGAGCCTGAGCCGATTAAGAAAGCAACAGAAACTGTAACGATTGTGAGAGAGGAAAATCCTGTTGTGATAGATCAGCCCCTGAAAGTTTTAAATGAAGTTAAAGAGCGTGGACTGGCAGAATTGATTGACGATAATCAGGCAGGCAGAAAACACCTGGCCATGCACAGAACAGTACCAGTTGGTGAATTGATTAAAGTAAGAAATGAAATGAACAACCGCGAAGTTTGGGTAAAAGTTGTTGGTAAACTACCCGATACCGGTGAGAACAATAAAGTACTGATAAAATTATCACGCTCTGCTTATCAACAATTAGGTGCCATCGATAAAAGATTTTTAGTAGAACTTACGTTCTATAAATAATCAATAATAGATACATGCTAAAATTCTTGTGCCTGTGTGCTTCATGGCTTATGCTTTCATTTTTGTTGCAAGCGCAAAACCTGGTATTTAATGGTGGTTTTGAGTTGTTTGAGAAATGTCCAGGAAGTTGGAACGAACAGTTTTATCGTGAAGTCTTGCCGGGCTGGACATCCGCCAATTATGGAACTCCAGACTATTTTCATATCTGTTCAACCGGTCCTGCCAAGGTACCGGTAAGCTGGGCAGGCAGGGCTGAGCCTTATGAAGGTGATGGCTATGTGGGCATTTTTACCTATTTAACTATTCGGCCTGATTACAGAGAATACCTGCAAACAGAACTCACACAAGCCTTAGAAGCAGGCAAAGAATATTGGATTGAATTTTATTACAGGCTATCAGAATACTCTGCTTATGCTGTTGATCGGATTGGTTTGCACCTGAGCGATTCTGCTATCATGGTAAAACATGATCGCTCATTGGGTATACAGCCAGTGCTTAACATCATCAAAAAAGAAGCTCTGGATTTACGAACAGGTGAATGGGAAAAAGCATGGATGCGATACACAGCAAATGGTGGCGAACGATTTTTGATTATCGGAAATTTCTACAGCAATACTAAAACAGAAGCTTACCTGATTAAGCACAGGAAGGGTATGGTCAATCCCATGATTGAAACAGGAGCTTATTACTTTATTGATGCAGTTAAAGTAATGCCGATGGATTCATTAATTGCTGTTGTTGAGCGAGAGCGCATTCCTGAAAAAATAAAGACGGGCGAGACGTATGTATTGAGAAATATTCAGTTTGCTTTTGATAGTTATGAATTATTGCCCGCTTCATTTACTGAATTGAACAGATTAGCAGAGATCATGAAATCGCAGCTGCATTTGAAAATTAAACTTGATGGCCATACTGATGATCAGGGTACGGATGCTTATAATATGAATTTATCTGCACGCAGGGCAGGCAGCGTAGCCAATTACCTCATCAGGCAAGGCATTGATGCATCGCGCATCAGCTTTGAAGGTTTCGGTAAACGATTATTGCTGGTAAATGAAAAGTCTGAAAGTGCAAGGGCAATGAACAGACGCGTTGAAGTTACTTTTTTGGATTAGCAGGGTTTTTCAGCATGAAGAGAAATTTTGATTCCCTTAAAAGCTTTCTAAACGAAAAAGTTTTGCGCTATAATCAGCCTGGCTTTATTGAAAATGATCCCATTCAGATTCCGCATCTTTTCAGCAAGCAGCAAGACATTGAAATTGCCGGATTGTTTGCCGCATTGCTGGCTTGGGGCCAAAGAAAAACCATCATTAATAAGTGTAAAGAATTGTTGCAGCGTATGGATAATGAGCCTTATGATTTTATTATTCATCATACTGCAACAGATTTAAAAAGGTTAGAAGGCTTTGTGCATCGTACCTTTAATGATACTGATTTATTGTACTTCATACATTTTCTTCACACCTATTTCAAAAAGCATCAGTCACTCGAAGATTTATTTGTGCATGAAGAGGGTAGTATAAGAAGTGGTATCATCCATTTTAATGAACTGTTTTTCTCTTTACCTCATGCACCTCATCGTACCCGTAAGCATGTTCCTGATCCGCGCAAAGGTTCAGCTTGTAAAAGAATGAATATGTATTTACGCTGGATGGTGCGAAGTGATGATAAAGGTGTTGACTTTGGCATCTGGAAAAAACTTTCAGCCAGAAATCTTATCTGCCCCTGCGATGTGCATGTTGAAAGAGTTGCACGCAAACTAAAATTAATCAGACGCAAACAGGTAGATTGGCAAACGGCTGAAGAATTAACAGCGGCATTGCGCATGTTTGATGCTGATGATCCGGTTAAGTACGATTTCGCCTTGTTTGGATTAGGTGTAGAAGAAAAGTATTAATATTTCTTAATGATCCTGAGTTACACTTTCCAATTTGCAGGATCGTAGCGCCATGATTTCAAGAGCATCAATTGTTCCTCAGAAACCTTTCCGGCATTTAAGGCCTCTTTAATCAGGTAATTGTAATCTGAAAGGCAGACAAGTTTGATGCCTGCATCAGCAAAGTTTTTTTCTGCAAGGTCAAATCCGTAGGTAAAAATGGCCAGCATGCCTAATACTTTTAATCCTGCTTTTTGCAGGGCTTCAGCAGCTTTTAATGAACTGCCCCCGGTTGATACGAGGTCTTCAACCAAAATTACTTTTTTGCCTTTCTCTGCACGCCCCTCAATTTGGTTGCCCATGCCATGTTCCTTTGGTTTTGGTCTTACATAGGCATAGGGCAGTTGAAGCGCATCAGCGAGTAATGCACCCTGTGCAATACCTGCTGTGGCTACCCCGGCAATCAGCTCAGCAGAGGCAAATTCTTTTCTCACAATTGCTGCGAATTGTTCTTTGATGTATGATCTTAAATCAGGATAGGAGAGCGAAAGCCTGTTATCGCAGTATATAGGCGATTTCCAGCCCGAGCTCCAGGTAAAGGGTT
>DAOLDI010000173.1:0-5220 GCA_035327445.1 Cyclobacteriaceae bacterium
AATTGCGATAGTTGCAGGAATTACAATATTTCTGATAAAAAAACGGCCCCGATAAACCGGGGCCGCAGCTCTAATGAATTTAAAATACAGTAAAACATCTGATGTCATTTTAACGGTATTTACTGTACAAGGTTCTACTTTCAGGACTTTGCCTCTTGTAAACCTTTTTCTTTTGCTATTTGATGCAAAAGTGCAAGTGCCTCCCCTCTGTCGTTTTTAATCTCACCTTCCAGAATTGCTTCCCTGATGATCTCTTTGATTTCACCTATTAGTCTGCCGGGTGGCACCTTATACATTTGCATAATTTCATCTCCGTTTACAGGAGGCTGAAAATTTCTCATGCGGTCTTTCTCTTCAACCTCCACCAGTTTTTGGGCCACCAGCTCAAAGTTTTTGAGGTACTTCTTTACTTTCTCTGCATTTTTTGATGTGATATCAGCGCGGCAGAGTTTCATCAAATCATCAATTTCATCACCTGCCTCGTATAAAAGTCTGCGTATGGCAGAATCTGTTACCTCATTTACCAAAGCAATTGGTCTTAAATGCAGGCGCACCAGTTTTTGCACTACCTGCATTTTTTCATTCATGGGTAATTTCAATCGCCTGAAAATTCCGGGTACCATGCGTGCGCCACGGTCTTCATGTCCGTGGAAGGTCCAGCCTTGCCTGGGATCAAATCTCTTGGTAGCCGGCTTGGCAATGTCGTGCAAAATGGCCGACCAACGCACCCAAAGATCTTCCGTCATTTCTGCCAGGTTATCAAGCACTTGCAGGGTGTGGTAGAAATTATCTTTATGTCCTTTGCCATCCACATATTCTACACCTTGCAAGGCAATTAGTTCTGGAAAGAACTGCTGCAGCAGTTTAGCATGGTAGAGCAACTTGAAACCATAAGAAGGCTTTGTTGTGAGGATAATTTTATTCAGTTCGTCCACGATGCGCTCTCGTGATACAATGTTGAGGCGCGTTGCATTGCGGATGATGGCATCGAAAGTATCTGGCTCAATATCAAAATTCAATTGCGTGGCAAAACGCACCGCACGCATCATGCGCAGCGGGTCATCAGAGAATGTAATGTCAGGATTTTGTGGCGTGCGTATGATCTTTTTCTTCAGATCTGAAACACCCTGAAAGGGGTCAATCAAGTCGCCAAAATTTTCTTTATTCAGGCTGATGGCCAGGGCATTGATGGTAAAATCTCTGCGCAGTTGGTCATCTTCCAGGCTGCCATCTTCTACGATTGGCTTGCGCGAATTTCTGCTATAGGATTCTTTTCTGGCGCCTACAAACTCCAGCTCGTATTCATGATGCTTGATCATGGCCGTGCCAAAATTCCTGAAAACACTTAGCGGAGCATTATTTAATTTTTTAGCAACCGCCTCAGCCAGTTGAATGCCACTACCTACACAAACAAAGTCGATGTCTTTTACGGCTTTGCCTAAGAGCAAATCGCGCACATAGCCTCCAACTACAAAAGCAGGAAAAGACAAAGCTGAGGCTTCCCGGCCTACTATCTTAAATACAGGATTAGCTTCAAGATGTTGAGCAAAATTCATCGCCCGCAAATTAGCTGAATAATTTTGCTTTTGCCTCAGGAATTGGTAGGGAGAAAATTAACGACCCCGGTTAAACACGCTGCGTCTTTCGTAAAAAGTAGGACAAGGAATTAGCTTACCCTTGCTTCTGTTTGATTTTCTGATGGTAGTTACAAAATCAAAAATCAAAGCAATTTCATGCGCACCGCCAGAAGCTGTTTCTAATTCAGATACAGTAAAATCATAGCTGTATCCAATTTGTACATTATCAAACATGAAGCCGAATTGAAACACCAATGCATCTTGTGCAAGATTACCGATTACATTTTTCTCAAATGGCTTACCTCTGTACCAAACACCAACTGAAATCGGATCTATATGGTAATTCAATCCAACATCTAATTGTGTGAAGGGACCCTGCATTCTGAAAATAAAAGATGGCGTTATATAATTTAGATTAGGTCCGGCAGTTGGATGATCGCCTATATTAATTCGAGTACCACCCTGAATTGTAACTTTCATAGGTAAACGATTGACCTCTTCAATTATCGACAAGTTTGGTCTGTTCATGTGGGCAAATGCAGCACCTACCCATGTTTTTCTGGAATAGAGTATAAAACCAGATGAAAAATCGAAGTAACTCTTATTGCCAATACGGGCTAATTCAGGGTCTAATGAAATCCCGTCAAACTCTAAACCATCACCCAACACCAGCTTGGTTCTGTCTAAGCCGTTAACACCGTAACTAAAATTCAAGCCGGGTGAAAATACCAGGTTATCGTTCAATCGCACTTTGAATGAGTAAAGCAAACCCACATTAGTAGTGCGCCAACCTGCTGAACCCATCTTGTCTGTAGTAGCCAAAATACCAAAACCACTGCTCAACTCATCTACATATATATCATATGATGTGGCAAAAGTTGAAAATGCCTGAGGTAAGCCGGGCCATTGCAAGCGATGATTAAAAGCAACCCGCTGATGTTGTGTAGAACCGGTGAATCCTGGGTTAAGATAAAGCGGAGCATTGTAATACTGCGAAAATTGCGGATCCTGTGCAAGTGCAAGTCCTGTCGAAAAAACTCCGAATAGAACGAATAATATTTGTCTTTGATATTTCACAGCTTTCTCTTTATCTGATTAATGTAATATCCCCTACTAAAATTTGCCTTTGTCCATTTGAAAGTCTAAGCGTGAGCCTGTACACATAGACTCCTGCCGGCATGAGTCGGCCATTCCGATCATATCCATCCCAGCCGGTATCCTGGCTGTCACTTTCAAACAACATATTACCCCAACGATCAAAAACCTTCATGTTGAATTCTTCAACTCCACGCAGGATAGGTAAGAATACATCGTTGAATGTTCCAACACCTGGTCTTCCACCGGAAGGTCCAGCTGTGCTAGGTGTAAATGCATTTGGTATTTTGGCTGTGCCGCCATCCACCACATTTACTTCTGTGCTTAGTGTATCACTACAAACTACTCCATTACCATGATCAAAACTTGCTGTTAATGTAATGGTATATACATCTGGTCTTTCATAAGTATGACTTGGCTGGAATTCATCTGAATTATTACCATCTCCAAAGTCCCAATCATACATATTGGCACCCTGACTAAAGTTAAAGGTGAACAGTGTTGCATCAGGTACATAAAGTATCCTGGGTCTCACATCAAAAGATGCTCTTGGCAAGGCATACACATTAACATCCTGAAGTACCGCTACATCAGATTGGTTAGTAAATGAATTTCGGGTAGTAAGTCTTATCGTGTAAGTACCAGGGTTGACAATACTGAATACAGGGAAAAAGACTGTTGAGGTGGCCACAATCCGTCCACGATCATCAATAACTTCCCATTCAACAATATCTCCTGTTGAAGTATTCTCAGTAATACTTATCTCTGCCGGGAAACAAGCTGCGATAGGGCTTGCCACAAAAGCTGCCAGTATCTCAGGCAACAGAATGTTTATTATTTCTGTATGAACAGAACGGCAATTCAAACCAACATTTCTTGCTCCTTCATTTACCATTACCAATTCAATTTGCTTTGGTCCGGGAGTAGTGTATTGAATATTAAATACAGGACCAATTACATTTGAACCGGCAGGGCTGGCATCAGAACCGAAATCCCATGCGTATGAAAAATCATTATTATCCAAAGGCTGTGCAGTATTGGTTACGTTGAGACTGGCTAAACCACCCACATAATCACTTATATTACTTACAGCAAAATCTGCCTGCAGTCCTCTGTAAACCTGAACCGGAATGATGGCTTCATCACCACAATTGCCATTGCTGGCCCTATACACTATCTCATAGGTAAGCGGATTTTGCGTGGTGTTATTTGCAAGAGTATAACTGGTAAGCGTAGTATTTCTTACTTCATTCTCATCTGTTGTGCCCATTGCCCGATAAAACCAGGTATGACTATTTGCCCCTACTGTTTGATTAAATAAGTTGATGGTTTCATCACTGCATATTTGTGATTTATCGGCAAAGACATTTACATAAACAGCAGGGTACACCGTAACTACTTCAGAGTTAAAGTCAATACAACCACCTTGTGCTGGCGGGATGCTGCTGATGAGTGTAACATTGAAATCAAGTGCCCCAAAAGGTGAAGCATTATTGAAGATATGCCTGATTATCTGCCCATTCACCGTGGCATTTGCAGTGTAAGTGCTGTCCGGTTGTCCGTCAAACCAACGCCAGGTATAAGTAGTACCCGCCACCTGATCATGCCTGAATTCGACCGCAAAGGGGCCGCAATCAGCTGCATCTCCAACTATTTCAAATTCTGCAGAAGTCTCTCCTACTGTTATCGTAACCTCATCATCAGGACTTGCGGTACAGCCATTTGTATCCGTTACTGAGGTTATTGTATAGGTAGTAGTTTCAGAAGGACTCACCTGGAAGGCATAGAAGTTGGCAACATTATTCAGGTTAAAGTTAGAAGTGCCATCCGTATAAATTACATTAAACGGACCCTGTCCTGAAAACTGCATGAACATTAATTGCGTGTTGCCATTACAAATAGGGGTATCTGGAGTAGCCCATTGACCATTCACAGTAGGCGCAACTGTTACCTGCATAATAGTAGGTAAGCCTGTACAATTGTTAGGGCCTGTAGGCACAATGGTATAGGTTAATATTCCGGGGAATGATGCCAGGTTTGTTAATGTTTGTTCTATTGAATTACCTGATCCATCAGCCTGACCAACCACATTTACATTCGGAGAAACTGTCCAAGCAAAATCAACATTGGCAACACTACTTGCCAGTGGTATATTCAACTCTGTATCATTACAGATTGTAATGCTGCCAGGAACACCTGTAATATTTGGTATAGGATGTACATCAACACTAATTACCAGTGAAGTACCCGTACAAGCATTGGCATTAGGTGTAATGGTGTATTCAACAGTTTGAATATCGGAAGAAGTGTTGAAAAGGGTTTGGAAAATCAAGCCCCCAGCTCCGTTAGCAGCTCCTTGTATTTCTGCAGGTGCATCTACTGTCCAGGTGGGCACCGTATTAGCTACATCAGAACTTAGGGTGATGTTTACAAATCCTCCACTACAAATTGGATCCTGCACTGAGGCAGTAAGAACTGGTAATGGATTAACTGTTATTTCAATATTTACTGCAGGACCAGCACATGTGCCAGGTACATCAGGTAAACG
>DAOLDI010000174.1:0-5186 GCA_035327445.1 Cyclobacteriaceae bacterium
TTTTCGGTGGGGGTAGCCCCTTCGATAGTTTCTTTGGAGGTGGCGGTTCAGGCAGGCGACAGCGCAGAGGCAGTAACCTGCGTATTAAACTCAAGCTCAACCTGGAAGAAATTGCCAATGGTGTAGAAAAGAAAATAAAAGTAAACCGTCTGGTAAGGGCCGAGGGGGTAACCTACAAAAACTGTCAAACCTGCCAGGGAATGGGACAGGTAAGAAAAACAGTAAATACCATGCTGGGCCAAATGATATCAACCACCACCTGCCCTGCATGTAATGGCAGCGGGCAAATTATAGACAAACGCCCTTCGGGTGTTGATAGCTCTGGTTTGGTATCTAAAGAAGAAATCATCAGCATCAAAATTCCACCAGGAGTGCAAGAAGGCATGCAGTTGTCCATGTCGGGCAAGGGTAATGAGGCCCCCGGTGGTGGTTTAGCCGGAGACTTACTAATACTTGTAGAAGAACAAGAAGACCAATTCTTGAAAAGAGATGGCAATAACCTGATATATGATTTATACATCAGCTTTATTGATGCCGCACTGGGTACCAATGTAGAAGTGCCATCAGTTGGCAGTAAGGTGAAAATCAAAATTGAACCCGGCACTCAAAGCGGAAAAATATTGAGACTCAGGGGCAAGGGACTTAAAGACATTAACGGCTACAGCACCGGAGACCAACTGATTTATGTAAATGTGTGGACACCGAAAAAACTAAGCTCAGAAGAGCGCCAGATACTCGAAAACCTGAGAGATTCTGCCAACTTCAAACCGGCTCCTTCTGCCCATGAAAAAGGGTTTTTTGAGCGAATGAAGGAATTTTTCCACTAATTGTGTCTAATTCACAACCTAAAGAGTACGGGTGCGTATACCACCCATCAGGGGTATATTTTTTCCCTGTCTTTCGTTTGAATTTGGCATGCATTTACACTTTGTACTTCTAAGTATTTTAACACTCACCAGCCCTGCACTTTGGGCTCAAATTAAGAAGCAATTTGCTGTAGAAGATTCAAAATCAGCCCAATTGGTAAAAATCAACATGAAAACCAATACGGGTAATTGTTTTATCAGGCCAAGCCAAAGCCATGAAGTTCTCAGCGTTTACAGCAACCAGGATCTGGAAACATATGCCTACAGCTTTAACCACGAGCTAAAGGGCAAAACCATAGAAGTAACTCTAAATTTTGAAGAAAACCGTTCGGCCGGTTTAAGCAAATCAATCTCTTACCGCATGTTGGGCAGTCGACCCACAGAGGATATGTCAGAGACATTCTGGAAAATGTACCTGAATGATGCTAAGCCCTACCACCTCGAGCTGAGTTATGGTATGGGTAATGCCAATATAGACCTCTCTGGTCTTGCGGTTAAAAATCTGAAAATCATTTCTGGCAGTGCCGATGTACACGTTGGTTATTTCTCTGATCTGCAAAACAAAGTGCAGATGGATACCATGATGGTAAAAGTTGATCTTGGTTCTATAGTGGTGAAGAAACTCAACCTCACCCGCTCTAAATATGTAATGGCCGAAGTAGGTTTTGGCAATATGTTGCTCGATTTCAGTGATGCCCCGGAAATGAGCAAAGAAATTAAAGGACGTGTTGGTGCAGGAAATCTTACCATCATACTTCCCACTGAAGAAACACCTGTAAAGGTGCACATTACTGAATCATGGTTGTGCAAAGTGAACATGCTTCAGAGCTACAAAAAAATTGGCACCAATACCTATGTAAATGCTGCCTACAAAAAAGATGCACCCAACCTGGTAAGTTTTGACCTTGATGTTTCTATGGGTAACATCATCTTTAAAGAAAAGAACAATAATTAATTTCTGTTACTGTAATTTACTGAGTACTTTCAGCACTTATTTTAATAAAAAGTGGAAGCAATACAAGTAAACAACATTACCAAGCGCTATGCTCAGCACCTGGCATTAAGTGGTGTGAGCATGAACATCCCGAAAGGAAGTATCTTCGGGTTACTTGGACCCAATGGTGCGGGTAAAACAACGCTCATCAGAATCATCAACCAAATTATTCAGGCAGACGAAGGTGAAATTCTTGTCTTGGGCGAGAAACTCCGGCCATCGCATATCGAAGTTATCGGCTACCTGCCAGAAGAGCGCGGACTTTACAAAAAGATGAAAGTAGGGGAACATTTGCTCTTCCTGGCGCAGCTTAAAGGTTTATCGCATAAAGAAGCTTTGGGTCGCATTAAGTCATGGATGGTAAAATTTGAAATTACCGATTGGTGGAATAAGAAAATTGAAGACCTCTCAAAAGGTATGGCTCAAAAAATTCAGTTTATTGGTACTGTAATACATGAACCCAAAGTTGTAATTCTTGATGAGCCTTTCTCGGGATTTGATCCCATCAATGCCAACCTGATAAAAGATGAAATTTTTGAATTGAGAGAAAAAGGCAGCACCATCATTTTTTCAACACACCGTATGGAATCGGTTGAAGAATTGTGCGATCATATTGCGCTGATCAATAAATCGAAAAAAATTCTGGATGGCTCAAAACGTGATATCAAGAATCAATTCAGAAGCAATACGTACTTAATAGAACATAAAGGCAATGGTTTTGCCTTATCAGGCAATTATGATGTAATCTCTTCACAATTAATCGAAGATGATTTCCATAAAACAAAAATCAAAATTACTGATGGAAGCAGTCCGAATCAATTACTCACTGAGTTAATTGGTAAAACGGAGATTCACAACTTTACCGAGTTAGTTCCAAACATGAATGATATTTTCATACTTAAAGTGGGGCAGTCAAATCATGAATAAAATATTTTTAATTATTAAGCGTGAGTTTCTGAGTCGTGTACAGAAAAAATCATTTCTCATCGCTACTATTTTAACGCCACTTATCTTCCCACTATTAATAGGCGGCTTTATTTATTTTGCTGTTAAAGAAGAGCAAAAATCAGGGCCAAAAACTATTGAGGTGATAGATGAAAGCGCCATCTTTAATTTCAATTCTGGCAATAAATTTATTTATCAAAGATTAGATACAGATATTGAAACAGCTAAGGCAGGTATATTGAAAAGTGAGGCATACGGACTTTTATACATTCCATCCATAGAAATTGAAAAACCTGAAGGCATCACCTTTTATGCAAAGTCAAACCCAAGTGTATCTATTGTGAGTGATCTTGAATCTGAACTTCAAAGAACAATACAAGGTCTTCGCTTAAAAAAATTCAATATTGATTCTGCTACACTTAAAAATCTGAATGCACGTGTAAACCTTAGGGCCATTAACCTGGGAGAAGAGGGTAAAGAAAAAGAAAGCAGCGCAGGTATAGGTTATGCCATTGGCTACTTTACAGGTTTTTTAATTTACATCTTCATGTTTGTGTATGGTGCACAAGTTATGCAGGGTGTAATTGAAGAGAAGTCGAGCAAAATTATTGAAATCATTGTATCATCAGTAAAACCCTTCCAGTTAATGATGGGTAAGATCATAGGCATAGCAGCGGTTGGTCTTACGCAGTTTTTAATTTGGATCATACTTATCACTACGCTTTCAAGCTTTGTGTTAAGTTATTTCGGTCTTGATGCTGCATCACAACAAGAAATGTTGATGCAAAGCGCTGGTGCTGAAGCAGTGCAAAACCCGGCCATGAGTCCGCAGGTAAAAAATATAATGGCCGCTGTGCAAGATGTGCCCTTTGTTAAAATCACTTTGGTTTTCATTTTTTACTTCATAGGAGGTTATTTGCTTTATGCGGCCTTGTTTGCTGCAGTAGGTTCAGCCGTTGATACACCGGCCGATGCACAACAATTTATGTTTCCTATAACCTTGCCCATTATTGCTTCCATCATCGGGCTCATGTTTGTATTGAAAGATCCTGACAGCAATATCAGTTTTTGGTTATCGGTAATTCCATTTACCTCGCCTGTTACCATGATGGGCAGAATCGCCTTTGATGTACCTGCCTGGGAGTTGATTCTTTCTATGGTGATGCTGGTATTGGGCTTTCTCTTTACCGCATGGTTAGCCGGAAGAATTTACAGAATTGGTATTTTGATGCATGGCACAAAAGTTAACTTTAAAGTGCTGGCCAAATGGTTTTCAATGAAAGTCTAGGTTATAAAAGCGCATTTAAAAAGAACCGGGTGCATACATCCGGTTTTTTTATTTAATTTCAAACATGGCAAAAGACAAGGCTTTCGGTCTGGATTTTTACCAATACAATACGCGCATCAAGTGGATGATCCTGATCACTTCGGTTTTGATTTCCATCGGCACTATTTTCTATACCAACATATTGGTTGAACAACTAAAAGAAAGAGAAAGAAAACAGGTTGAAATTTACGCCAAAGCATTGGAGTATACTGTAGATGAAACCGATCAGTTTAATATACTTTTTATTACCGAAGAAATTCTGATTCAAAATAATTTCATTCCAACCATTCTGGTAGATCCGGCAGATAGTATTTTGTATTACCGCAATATCAAAATTGATGAGTCATGGTCGGCAGAAAGAAAGAAGCGCGTACTGGCAAATGAACTCCGCTCTATGAAAAATTCTTTTGAGCCCATCAGGATGAGTTACAGAACTGAAAGCGGAGATTATGAAGAATACGGTTATGTCTATTACAAAAATTCATTTTTGCTCACACAACTCATCTATTATCCTTACATTCAATTATCCGTAATCGCCATTTTCGGATTCATCTCCTACCTGGCTTTTAACTATTCTAAAGCTGCTGAGCAAAACCGGGTATGGGTTGGTTTGGCAAAAGAAACCGCCCACCAATTAGGTACCCCACTTTCTTCTTTAATGGCCTGGATTGAATTGATCAAAGAAGATCCTGATCTGAAAAGTAAAGGCATTACCGAAGAACTGGAAAAGGATGTAAAAAAATTACAGATAGTAACAGAACGCTTTTCAAACATCGGATCTGTTCCGGTGCTAAAACCAGAAAATATTCTGGAACTGGTTAACAATGTGGTGAACTATCTCAGGCCCAGGGTATCTAACAAAATCAAATTTGAGATCGGCTCCCTCTCAGATACTATTGAAGTATTGGTGAGTACCCCGCTTTTTGAGTGGGTGCTTGAAAATCTTTGCAAAAACGCAGTTGATGCCATGGGAAGCGAGGGCATCATCAGCATAAAAATTCTACGTGGCAGCGACCGCATGGTGTTTATCGACATAAGTGACACTGGCAAGGGG
>DAOLDI010000175.1:0-2192 GCA_035327445.1 Cyclobacteriaceae bacterium
CCAGAGGTCAACCGGAGTAACCGCGGTTGTATTGGTAACCAAATGAATGAATTGCCTTGTTCTGTGATAACCGAGTTTCAGCGATTGATTGGGACTCATGATATAGGTAACAAAAAGTCGGGGCTCCAGACCTCCATATTTGGCCATGCTTTCTCCGCTTGCGTACTGTATGGTATCTACAATGGCCGACTCAGCTGTCGGCCGACCGGCAGCGTAAAGCAATTGAGAGGAAGGCCCAATGCGGTTAAACCGCGAATACCTGATACCTACACTTAGCTTAAGCTGGTTACTTACATCAATTTCATCTTGCAGGTAGATGCCAGATTCAATGGCGCGCTCATGGGGAAGCAAAACGCTTTCAAGAGTTCCATCTACAAGCGGACGATAATTTCCGGGCTGGATATTATAACTGAATAACTGAGCACCAAATTCAATTTCGTGGCGGTTGAAGCCAAAATAACTATACGATAAATTAATTCTGTTATCACCTAATAATGAGTTTAACTCAAAGGCACGATCAAGCTCACCTCCAGCTAAGGTGTAATCGTATTGAGAGATCACATAACTACCTTTAACAAGGCCATACGTACCCAGAGGTGAAGCAAGCCGGAAGCTAATACCCGTATTTCCATAATCATATAAGGCATTACCAGCGAAATCTATATTATCTCTGCTCTTATAGGCAGATACACCCAGGTACTGTCCTTTTTCATTGCGATGGTCTACTTTAAAATTCAGATCATAGAAGTAGGCATCACTGTTTCGTAATTCAATGTCTGGCAAAGAACGGATGATATAATTCGGATATGCCCCACGCATACCGGCAGTGAAAGCTGTTTGATTTTTTTTGATCGGCCCTGATATATTAAACCTGGAAGCAATCAATCCGGCACCACCGCCTCCGCTCCATTTTTCATAATTGGCTTCCTGCAAACTGATGTCGAGTACAGAAGAAACCCTGCCGCCAAATTGCGCAGGAATGCCTCCACGGTAAAATTTGATTTCATCTACCAGGTCAGGATTATAAGCCGAGAAAAATCCGGCCAGGTGAGAGGTATTATAAATAGGAATTTCATCCATGAGCACCAAATTCTGACTCACCATGCCCCCCCTTACATTGAAGCCGGGAGCGCCCTCACCTACCGAAACAACGCCCGGTAAACTGAGCACTACCCTGTTTACATCTACTTCACCTAAAAAAGCGGGTATGCGCCTGATCTCTTCCTGATCCATCACAGTTCTACCCATGCTCGCCTCAGATACATTAGCTGTCTCTGCCCGTGCCTTCACCATAATGGCACTGAGCATGGTGATGTCTTCGTACATGTCAACATCAAAACTTCCACTGTTAAAAATGCTCAGTTCAAATTCCATGGCTTGCAGGTTAACATAGCTATACCTGATGTTGTAGGTGCCCGGTTTAAGGATAAGCTCGTACCTGCCTTGCTCATCGGTAACGGTTCCCAGCGCAGTACCTTGAATGCTGATGCTTGCCCCTGAAAGCGGCTTTGCGCTTTGACCTTCGCGCACAACACCATAAAGCCTGGCATCCGCCTCTGGCGACTTACTGATATCACCTACTCTTACCCTTTCAGCACTGCTACCTGTTTGTGCGGCAGCGGCCTTGCTTGCTGGCGCGGCTGGCGCACCAAGCAAAATGATGTAACGCGGCTCTTTAAAAAGTAAACTTAATCCCAGTTGTTTTTTGAGTGACTCGAGGAAATCCTCCAGCAAGATTTGCGGAGATTCGGGGTAGTAGCTTAAATTTTCAATCCAGTCTGCTTTGTATTGAAAGCGCAGCGCATGGCTTTGCTCTATTTCATCGAATAAATCGGATAATGTGTAGGCAGATTTAGCAAAATGAATTTGTGTATCAGGAATATCCTGTGCCTGAAGTATGCAGAGGACAAAAAATAATGAAATGGACAGAAAAGCTTTCACCCGCGATAATTATTGCGCAAAATATGATTTGAGAAAGAAAGGGCAAATACAATTGATGTAAGGAATTAATAGAAACAAGTTTTGGTGCTAGTCTTGATTGTGTAATTAAGTACAATTAACTAACATTGCAATCCTTTTAAGGGCCCTTAGCTCAGACGGTTAGAGCACCTGACTCATAATCAGGTGGTCGCTGGTTCGATCCCAGCAGGGCCCACTTTCTTCTCTTAATCGTGTCCTGCTTTTGTTACATT
>DAOLDI010000175.1:2292-5180 GCA_035327445.1 Cyclobacteriaceae bacterium
TCTGAAAATACCTTGCAAAGATCGGGTACAGGCCAGAAAAGTAGAGGCTTTCATCCCCAGCAGGGCCCACTTTCTTCTCTTAATCGTGTCCTGCTTTTGTTATTTCATCTTTTATAAAAATTAAAAGTTTATCAGTTTAAATTAAGGCTTTAAACTAAGTGTGCTATGAATTTTAGCAAGAATGCTAAAAGGAGATAAGGAGTGCCAACTACCTCAAGCTCAAGCCACCTATGCTCTGTACTGTTAATGGTTTGCTCATAAAACCAATAACGTTTGGATAGTTCTTGGCACGCTCCTGATCTTGCGGACTATTAGAACTTGTTAGTATGATAACCCTCAGCTTTTCAAGTATTTTATTAGGAGATTGGCTGATAGCTTCAAGTAAAGCAAAACCATCCATTACCGGCATATTTAAATCGAGTAAAATGAGATCTGGTAGCTCTGAAGTTGAGGCCTTTTGAAGCGAGTCTAATGCCTCAGCAGGACTGATATAACTGCTTACCCGGGAGGCAAAACCAGCCATTTCTACCACCTTTTGCTCCACAAAAAGGTCAATATCGCTGTCATCAATCAACATCAAATGCGCAATTTTTGGTCCCGACCCCATACTTATACTTCCATTTTTATCTTATTTGAGCAATCAAACATAAAATAAAGCCCTCTGTTTTCAATGAAAATAAAAATTATGTTAAAATTGAGGATTGTTATCATCTAAAACTAATATGAAAAACACAGCTATGTTGAACAAGCTTTACTTACCTGCAATTGCCATCACTCTTTTTGCTTGTGGCGGACAAAAGTCAGATTCTTCTGTAAGTTCTGAAGATTTTAAGCGTGCGGGCGAATTGAAAGAGCAAATCTCTGAATATGTATTCAATATCCCCTCGCCTTCCGAAATTCCTTACATGCTGATGGGCACAGGTGCAGAATTCAACCAAAAACTTATCAACGACAAAAGAAACGTTGATAAATACACCAGTAGAAGCGATAAGGCTGCCCTTAACTTAGGTATATATGCCACAGATATTGGCTATTTGATTTCATACGACAAAACACAGGACGCCATAGATTATATGAGTGTTTGTAAAACCCTGGCAGATAACCTGAATATTACTACTTCTTTTGATGCATCCCTTATCAGAAGATTTGAAGGAAATCTTTCCAATAAAGATTCTCTTACCAGAATTATTGACAGCGCCATTGGTAAAACTGAATCTTACCTGAAAGATGATAACCGCACCAAACTTGCTGCGCTAATTCTTACGGGTACTTTTATTGAAGGAATGTATATTTCTACAGGTTTAATCAAAACCTATCCTAAAGATATTTTACCTGATGATGCCCGTAACCTGGTATTAACACCCCTTATGCAAATCATTCTTAATCAGGAAAAATCAGTAGAAGAAACTATCAAAATGCTTGAAACAGTTGAACAAACAAATCCTGTTGTTCAAATTCTTGATGACTTGAAAAAACTGGAATCAGATTATGAGAAATTGAATATCCAGGAACAAATCAAAAAAAACCGCGCTGACCTGGTGCTTTCTGATGCCAAACTTGCTGAGATAACCCAAACAATTGAAAAACTGAGAAATGATATCATAAACTGATATATTATTTCACCAAAATAAAAAGGCCGGCATTAAACCGGCCTTTTTTATGTCTCTTAAATCTTATCTTTAGCCATAATCAAAACCTATCATGAGTGAACCCGTACTCAAAGCCCTGATTAAACTCTTTGCCTTTGTGGCCAGAGAAGATGAAGTAACTCACCAGGAAAGGCAGCAAATATTATCCTTCCTTACAGACCACCTGAGCCAACAAAAGGTTAAACCTTTCATGGATTTATTCGACCGCCTAAGCCAGGAGGTAAAACGAAGTGATTTAAACGAAGAATTGAAGGCGATTGATAAAATAACTACAGAAGTAAACCAGGAACTTACACAAAAGCAGAAGTCTGTAATTATGGTTGAACTTGTTGTACTTGTTTTTGCCGATCAGCAAGTATCCAGTAGAGAAGAAGAATTAATTCAAGCTATTGCAAATCAATTCAACATCAGCAAAGAAGAAGTAAGCACCATTAAAAAATTTGTATTTGAACAAGAAGCGGCAGCATTAGATGATGAAAGCATTCTGATAGCAGCTAATGAAAAAACTTCATTACAAAAGAGTGAATTCAAACAGATTTCCGGATTAAACGGAATGCTTGTATTTCTCTACCTGAAACAATCAGATATATTTTTCTTCAAATACCTGGGGCAAGATGATTTATTGTTAAATGGTGTTCCGCAGAAAAAAGATAAAATTTCTGTTTACGCCACAGGCAGCATACTACGAAGCGATCACACCGAGCCTGTCTATTTTGGAGACATTCAAAAGCGATTCAAAAAATCTGCAGAAGGTACACCCATTACTTTTGAAGCCAGAAATATTTCTTTCAGATTTAAAAAAGGAAACCTTGGCTTACGCAATGTCAATATCAATGAAGAATCAGGCAGACTCATTGCATTAATGGGTGCAAGTGGTGCGGGCAAGTCTACCCTCTTGCATGTACTGAATGGATCTGAACAACCATCAGAAGGCGAAGTGTTGATTAATGGCATTAACCTGCACAAAGAACCTGAAAAATTAGAAGGTGTTATCGGATTTGTGCCCCAAGATGATTTGCTGATTGAGGACCTTACTGTTTATCAAAATCTTTATTTCGCTGCCAAACTTTGTTTCAGTCATTACACCGAAAATGAAATTGAAATACTGGTAACCAAAACACTAGAAGATCTTGGATTGTATGAAACCAAAGATTTAAAAGTTGGCTCTCCGCTTCAGAAAACCATCAGTGGTGGTCAGCGCAAGAGACTTAACATAGGCCTTGAGTTATTAAGAGAACC
>DAOLDI010000176.1:0-5168 GCA_035327445.1 Cyclobacteriaceae bacterium
GTTTCGGGTGGAGAAGAGGGCGCTTTGCTGGGTCCATCCTTAATGCCGGCAGGCAGTGAAACTGCAAAAAATATTTTGATGCCATTGTTAAGTAAGATTGCCGCTAAAGCTGATGGCCAGGATTGTGTTACCTGGGTTGGGAAAAATGCTGAAGGCCACTTTGTAAAAATGCTGCACAACGGTATTGAGTATGCCGACATGCAAATTATTGCTGAATGTTATGCAATTGCCAAAACATGTTTGGCCATGAATAATGATACCATCGCCAATATGTTTGATGAATGGAACAAAACTGAAGCAGCAAGCTACTTACTGGAGATCAGTTCGGCCATATTAAGGTTCATGGAAAATGATGAGTATCTCATTGACAAAATACTGGATGTAGCAGAAAGTAAAGGCACCGCTTTATGGACTTTGCAAGAAGCTCTTGAACTTGGCGTGCCTACTCCAAGCCTGCACGCTGCTATTAGTCAGCGAATGTTATCTGCACAAAAAAATATAAGAACAACACTAAGCGTTAAACAAAGCAAACAAAAATTAGCAGCGCCATTTTCTGATACAGACGCATTGTTGAGCAGTATGATCTTTACAAGATTAGTTGCAATGGCAGAGGGTATGCACCTTTTAGAGGCTGCATCAAAAAAATATGACTGGCAAATTGATTTACCCTCACTGCTGCAGAGCTGGCGAGGGGGTTGCATCATCAGATCTGAATTATTGCTGAAAGCTATTGAAGCCTGTAAATCAAAAAAATCATCAGAACATCTTTTTCAAACAGAGATTTTTGAAACGATGCTAAGCAAATACAGGTCAGATGCGGCACAAGTGATATCCCAGGCCCATCAAAATGGTATTACAGTTCCTGCGCTTTCTGCAGCAATCAATTATTACGATGCCATGCACACAAGTTATCTTCCCTTAAATCTTGTACAAGCCCAACGAGATTATTTTGGCGCACATACTTATCGCAAGCTGGATGCCGGTCAAGAGGCTTTCCACACCAACTGGAAATAAAAAATGGATAACTCATTATTATTAGTATTTCTTGCAGGTATTAGCATTCTGCTAATCCTCATCCTTGTTTTCAAAGTTCATGCTTTTATTTCCCTGCTGATTGCTTCGATAAGTATTGGATTGCTTGCCGGTATGCCTTTCTCATTAATCATTGAAAATATAGGCACAGGTATGGGCAATACGCTGAGCTTTGTTGCTGTGGTTGTAGGCTTAGGCGCCATTTTTGGTGCCATACTTGAGCACAGCGGAGCAACTTCAAAGCTTTCAGATTTCATGCTCAGCAAATTTGGTTTAAAACGCTCAGCCTGGGCACTTGGTTTTTCTGGTTTTCTAATTGCCATACCTGTATTTTTTGATGTGGCCTTTATTATACTGGTGCCCGTAGTATATGCACTTCAAAAGAAAACAGGAAAATCACTTTTGTACTTTGCTATTCCATTGCTGGCAGGTTTAGCTGTTACACATGCTTTCATACCGCCTACACCAGGCCCCATTGCAGTAGCTGATATCATTGGTGCAGATCTGGGCTGGGTAATTATTTTTGGATTCATCACGGCTATTCCTACAACAGTAATTGCCGGAATATTTTTCGGAAAGTTTATTTCAAATAAAATTTATGTTGCAGTACCTAAAGAAATGCAGGTTCAGACTGAACATCAAGCCAAAGCATACAATCTGCAACTATTTCCAGTGTTTTTAATAATTCTGCTTCCACTTCTGCTCATTATTTTAAATACTGTCTTGAACAGCATCTATAATAATACAGAAGCGAAACCATTATGGGTAGATGCGCTCACATTTATTGGTCATCCCTTCAGCGCACTTAGTATTTCAACATTACTGGCCATGTATTTATTAGGATTGCGTTACGGAGTGAGCAGGCAAGAATTACAAAGCTTGAGCACGAAAGCACTTGGACCGGCAGGTATAATTATACTGATTACAGGTGCAGGTGGTGTGTTTAAACAAATGCTGATTGAAACCGGGGCAGGAATAATGCTGGCAGAAAAAATTGCAAGTTATACGCTTGCACCCACTTTAATTGCATTCATTATTGCTTTGCTTATTCGGCTACTGCAAGGCTCAGCTACTGTTGCTATGATTACTGCCGCAGGCATGATGGCGCCACTTATCTCAACACTTGAACTCAATTCACAAGAACTAGCATTAATTGTATTAAGCATAGCTGCCGGCAGCAGTGGGTTTTCGCATGTTAATGACAGCGGCTTTTGGCTGGTGAACCGCTACCTGGGCCTAACAGAAGCACAAACATTGAAAAGCTGGACAATGATGACAGGCCTGCTGGCGATTGCAGCCATTTTGATTATTAGTCTAATGAGTTTGCTGATTAATATTTAAATAAAAAACGGCCAGAACAAACTCTGGCCGTTTCATTTAAACAGATTATTATAAACAACCGGGTTTAACTAAATCGATTTCAACTTTATAGTCGTAAGTCAAATCGGTACCGATAACCTCTATGGTTGCCTCGAATTTAAGTTTCAATTGGGTACATGTAAGTGTAACAACATCAAATTCGTATTGCTCCAAAGCAAATCCCTGTGCTTGCAATCTTAATCTGGCACCGTCATTATACAATTGCCAGCTGCCTTCAATTGTTTCATCAGAAAGTACTGCAAATGAATTGTTCGACTTGATCTCAAGATCTGCATCCAATCTTAAGGGTCCCATCACATTATCATACAAATAAGTGCGGGCTTCGTCTTCTGCAGTTTCTTCATTGTAACCAAATACAGTTACACCGAATTCTTCCAGGGTAACTTCCTCGTTGTTAAGCGTTAATTTAAAAACGCCATCACCAACCTCAGACCAAACACCCAATATGGGTTGTTGTGCAACAGGGTCTTCAGTTGAGTCGCATGCAAAGAAAAGAGCGGAGAGAGAAAACAAACACAAAAATGATTTTGAAATTGTTTTCATAAAATATTACAGTTTGATTAATAATTGTGCTTCTTCACGTTGCACCTCAATAAAATGTTTCGGATAAATGAAAAAAATATTGTTTTGTTTAACTATTTATTCAATTAACTCTCTTTGAAATCTTATTATTACTGATAGCTCTTTGTCGGTCGCACTTAAATCTCTGCATCTCTCCACTCCTTTTTCTCAAGTGCTTTGATGAAATTTTTGAATGCACACGTTTGCGCCACAACCTGAAAGAAGATGGCCTTAAATGCTTACGCATTATTTTAATTACCTCTGCTTCTGATAGTTTAAACTGAACAAGAATGGCTTCAAAAGGTGTTCGGTCTTCCCATGCCATTTGAATGATCCGGTCAATATCTTCAGCTTTGAATGTCATGCTTCAGAAACAAAAAACCATAAAGCATGTTCTGAACTACATTTTGTAATTTAGAGGCATGGAACATCCGGGTCTCATTAATTATATCAATAAATATATATCACTGGATAAAGCGGAGGCATTGCATTTTCAGTCGCTGCTTTTGCCAGTGCGCTTAAGACAGAATGAGATGATAGAAAATGCCGGAGAGGTAACATCTTACCTGATTCACGTATTATCTGGCTGCCTGATGACTTACTACACTGATAAACAAGATAATGACCATGTAATTCAGTTTTCAACCGCAACCTGGTGGACGGGCGATTTACATAGTTTCAGTAAACAAGTTCCCTCCATTTACTCTACCCGTGCACTGGCCGATAGTGAAATTCTGCTATTTCCTTTTAAGGAATTCGAAGGCCTGCTTACGCGTATTCCCAAGTTTGAACGCTTGTTCAGAATCATTTTTCAAAACTCCCTTGTTACGCACCAATTCAGAATCATCCAGAACTTTTCTACCACAGCAGAAGAACGTTATGAAGATTTTCTGAAAAGATACCCCTCATTAGAGCAATATGTTCCGCAAAAATATATCGCTTCATACCTGGGTATTACCCCTGAATTCCTGAGTAAAATCAGAAGAAAAAGGATGGAAAGGTAATTTCTTAACCTAGTTCAATCCATCCTCCTTCTTTTGTTAATCCATATCAAGTGATCAGACCAACTATCCGCTGTTCCTTTGTACTGTAATTAAAACAGTAACAAACAAAAATTAAATATGGAAACATTAACAACAACCAAGTGGGGTATTGATACCACACACAGCGAAGTACAGTTTAAAGTAAAGCACCTTGTAATTGCTACCGTAACAGGTTTCTTCAGAAAGTTTGAAGGCTCAGTAGAAGCTGAATCAGAAGATTTTGACGGAGCTAAAGTTGAATTCAGTATTGATACAAACAGCATCGATACCAACCAGGCTGATCGTGATGCTCACTTGAAGTCTGCAGACTTCTTTGCAGCTGAGCAATATCCTCAAATCAAATTCAGCAATGGTAAATTGACTAAGAATGGTGAATCATATTCTTTAACCGGTGATTTGACCATTCGTGAAACTACCAAGCAAGTTACCTTAGATGTTGACTTTGGTGGTGTAATGGCTGACCCTTGGGGCAATGTGAAAGCCGGTTTCGAATTAAGCGGAAAAGTAAACCGCAAAGAATTTGGCCTAAACTGGAGTGCAGTAACAGAGGCAGGTGGAGTAGTTGTTGGTGACGAAGTGAAGTTGAATATCAATGTTGAGTTGGTGAAGAACTAATAGATTTCTCTTAACAATAATGAAGCCCGGTAATCCGTTTTAAGATTATCGGGCTTTTCTTTATACAAAATCTAATTAAGCCTCAGCTACCATTCTATGGTATCGCCTATGGTAAAGCTTGCATCTGGCTCAGCCTCACTTTCTTTTTTTATCGCTTGCTTTTTTTCTTCCGTTTCGAAGAGGCTTGGTTGTGCGCTTTGTTTTTGGCTTGCTGGCGGCTTTGGCTTTTTTGTTTGCTGCTTTGGCGTTGCTTCGGCTTGCTGACTTTTTGCTTGCTCCGCTTTTGGCTGCTCTTTTTGGTAGCTTGTCGCTTGCTCTTGTTCCTTTGTTGGGAAGAGCTCCTCTTTTTTTTTTAGCCCTTGGTCAGCAGATGATGCAGCCTTGGACTTTGTAGTGCCTTCCTCCTCTTCTTCAGCATCAGGAACTTGCTCGGCCTCCTCTTCCACCAACTTGACTTTATAAACCTTATGCGCTGAAAGTTTATTACCCAAAGCCTTCCAGCCTTTCACATCAATTAAATCGTCAAGGCTTTCTGTC
>DAOLDI010000177.1:0-5159 GCA_035327445.1 Cyclobacteriaceae bacterium
CATTGATTACGGTATTGATTTTCATACAGGTGGAGCCAACCGCAGTAACTATCCGCAGGTAAGGTGTTTATTAAAAGATCTGATTAATGAAGAATTAGCCAAAGCATTTAATGCGCCTTTTACTTTAGATGCGCCTTTCAGACCAAACTCATTGCGGCAGTCAGCGGCAAAGAAGGGCAAGAATATAATTGTGTATGAAGGTGGTGAATCTTTGCGATTTGATAAACATGCCATTGAAGAAGGTATTGAAGGTACGCTTCGCTTGATGAAACACCTGAACATGATCGATTGGGCACCTGATCCTAAAGAAGCGAATATCGTAATATGGAGCTCATCATGGGTGAGAGCAAAAACAGCAGGTCTGTTTCAATCAAATGTTAAGTTGGGAGATAAGGTTGCCAAGCATCAATGGGTAGGAACCATAACAGATCCTTTTGGTGATTTCAAAGAAAAATTAAAGTGCACACAACCTGGTTATGTAATTGGCCTTAACAATAATCCTGTGATTAATGCAGGAGATGCCCTCATGCACATAGGGATTGACAATATGTGTAAAATGTGATGGAAGAATTTTTTGCAGCTTACGGATATATTGCTTTGCTGGCGGGCACTTTTTTAGAAGGTGAAACTGCTTTACTCTTAGCCTCCATCTTAACCCATAAAGGATTATTCTTTTTACCTTATGTTATGCTGGTGGCCTGGTTGGGGGGTTGGCTGAGTGATTTGATTTATTTTTTTCTGGGCAGAAATAAAGGTGCTGATTATTTGCTTGAACGCCCTGCATTAAGTGCACGCGCACAGCAACTTAGAAATTTTGTAATGGAGCACCGCCTGCTCATTTTATTTTCTTATCGCTTCTTGTATGGCTTCAGGGTAGTGCTTCCGCTGCTGATTGGCATGAGTAAAATACCTACCCGACAATTTATTTTTTCCAGTATGCTGGCAGGCTGTATTTGGGCTATGCTGGTAGGGAGCAGTGGCTACCTGCTGGGGCAGTGGCTGGATGCCCGATTTGATATTGATGAGCACGCAGGCTGGATTGTGGCTGCTTGTGCGGGCTTTGGTTTGAGCCTTGGTTTTACCATTAAAACCCTATTTCAGAAAAAAATTAAACAAGTTGAAGGATAAAACTTCATTGACGGAAAGGCCGGTATATTGCTTCTGACGAAAAAAAGTTCGACCTTTCCAACAGATCAGGGTTTTAGCCACACCTAAACCTAAACTCTCTAAACTAAACCTGGAGGATTTTTCTCTCTCTGAGATGTGGCTGAAGCCCTGATTTATTATGTTCCTGTATGCTTTCAAAAGATATTTTTATTCATTTCTCAAAGCATTTACAGGATTGGCAACAGCTGCTTTTATCGCTTGTGTGCTGATGGTAATCAAGGCAATAAGCGCTGCCAGCAATCCTGAAACAATAAAAGTTTCAACACCCAGATCAATTCGGTAGGCGAAATTGCTGAGCCACTTCTTCATAAAATACCAGGCAGTAGGCCATGCAACCAGATTGGCAATGAGAATCAGCAGAAGCAGTTCTTTTGAAAGCAAGACCATGATTCCGGAAGTAGAAGCACCCAGAACTTTTCTTATGCCTATTTCTTTTACTCTTTGCAAAGTGGTAAATGTTGTTAATCCTAAAAGGCCAAGACATGCTATAAAAATTGCCAGGCCTGAGAACATACTAAACAATTGTCCTTGTTTTTGTTCAGCTTCGTACAGCATGTGGTACTGATCGCTCAACAGGTTATATTCAAAGGGTCTGTGACGTAGGAACTCATGCCATACTTTTTCAATTTGTATAATGGCCTCTTTAAGGTTTTTGGTTTCAACTTTTACCGACAATCTATTGTAACCAGGTTGCCTCATAATAAATACGAGGGGTACAATATTCTCGTGAAGCGATTCAAAATGAAAATCACTTACTACGCCAATAATTGTGCCCTTAATACCCCCATACCTAAATCCTTTACCAATTGCTTCTTCGGCATTTGCCCAACCAATCATATGGACAGCCGATTCGTTAATCACATACCCCAACGAGTCATCTGTAAGCACTTCTTTCGAAAAACTTCTTCCTGCTTCAAATCTTACGTCATATGAATCGAAGAACTCATGATCAACACGCACAAATTTTACACTTGAGCTTGTTGCGATTAAACTATCACCAACTTCAGCCTGTGCTCCCATGGAATCAAGCAGCCGGCCAGTAGGTATTCGTGATGACCTCCCCGCATTCTTGACAAATGCCTGCGAAGTAAGCTCGTTATACAGGGCATCATAGTTGGTATTCATCTCACTGTAATAGGGGAGGGTAAGCACTTGATCTTTGTTGTAACCTATATCTCGTTCATTAAGAAAGTTAAGTTGATTGTAGGTTGTAACTGTGGCAATGATAAGTACTACAGTTACACTGAATTGCAATACAACCAATGTTTTGCGTAATGAGGGCTTTCCTTTTGCTAAGACCTTTTGTCCTTTCAGTGTAGTGGCTGGGTTGTAGGCAGAAATAATGAAGGCCGGATAAAGGCCGGCAAGTAATCCTGTGAGTATGGTAAATATTGTAATAACTAATACTATTTGTGGTTGAAGTAATGTAGAAAATACAAGTCCCTTTCCTGTAAAGTCATTAAGCCAGGGTAGTGCAAACCATACAATGCCAAAAGCAAGTAACAAAGAAAGTGTAGCTGTAAGTACCGATTCACTCAAGAATTGCGAAATCAGTTGTTGTTTGTGTGCGCCAACTACTTTGCGCAGGCCTACTTCTTTGGCACGCTTACTTGCTCTTGCTGTGGCCAGATTAACAAAATTTATACAAGCAATCAGTATAATGAAAATACCAATGACACTCATCATATATACATTATTGATGTTTCCATTGGTTTCTACTTCAGAATCCAGGTGTGACCGCAGATGTATATCGGTGAGTTTCTGTAAAAAAAGAGTAGTACCATCAGAGGCTTTGAAATCTGCAGGTACACCAAAGTTAGCTTTAGCATATTCTCCAAAGTGCTTATCAATAAATTCCGGAAACCTTGCTTCCATTGCAGCAGGATCAAAAAATTCCTGTACCAAGAGATAGGTAGCAAAAGAATTATTGCCCCAATTGGTTTCCAGGTTTCTTCTGCCGTATAAGGTGCTGTCGTTAAGTGTGCTGAATGAAATAATAAATTCTGGATGCCAGTGCGACTGCCTGGGGAATGGTTCGAATATTCCACTAACCTCAAGGTCAAAACTATTACCAGCACGAAGTCTTTTGCCTACAGGCTCATCTTTACCAAAATATTTTTCTGCCATTGGCCGTGAAAGCATAATGGTATAGGGCTTCTCAAAATCCTTTTCTGGATTGCCTGAAATTACAGGGATATCAAAAATTTTGAATGCGGCAGGCTCAACAATAAATATATTATCTTCATTAAATGCTCTTATGTTTGAAGCATCTTCTTCTATACTCAATAAAAGTGTTATTTTTAGTGCTCTCGCTATTTCTTCAATTTCACCGAAATCGTTTTTTAAAAGCGGGGCAAAAGGTGGAGCCACATGACCCAGGTGAAGACTTACTGAGCCATCTTGAGAAATAAAGTTCCGGGTTACCCGGTAAATACGATCTGCATTTTTATGATATCTGTCGTAGCTTAACTCATCACTGACAAATAGATATATAAGTATACAACTCGCCATGGCAAGAGCAAGGCCTGAAACATTAATAAAGGAGCTTAGTTTGTTTTTCAACAGAGAGCGAATTGCAATTTTCAAGTAGGAAATAAGCATAATTTGTCGTGTTTATATGAGTAAGCATTTATACCCAGCCAAATGACAGTGCCTAGTGCTAAAAGTTGCTTAGTATTAGATATAAAATGGTGATATTGAAAAAAACATCACCATTTTTTGATTACTCGCTCTTCAAATGCTCAACCGGATTACTTGTGGCAGTTTTAAATGACTGGTAACTTACCGTTAACCAGGCAATCAATATAGAAAGTATACCTGCCAGCAAAATCATGAATACATCTATTTCAATTCTGTAAGCAAAGTTTTGCAGCCAATAGGCCTGCATGATATAATAACTGAGCGGACCAGCAATTAAAAAGGCAATCACCACAAGCTTTGTAAATTCTTTACTTAATAAGCTAATCAGATTGGGTACCGATGCGCCCATGGCTTTTCTGATACTGATTTCTTTTGCGCGCTGCTCTGCAGTAAATGTTGCCAGGCCGAACAAACCCAAACAAGCAATGCTGATGGCCAATATGGTAAAGATGAGAATGATGTTGCTCATCTTTTGCTCTGATTTAAATAAGGCTTCAAAATTTGAATCAACAAAAGAATATTCAAAGGCTGCACCAGGTGCATGCTTCTTCCATATATCTTCTAACAATTTAATTTTAGCAGCCGGATTACCAGGGCCTAACCTGATGGCCATTTCATAATTGGGTTCATTACTTAATGACATGATCAATGGCCGCACATTGAAGTGCAAGCTTTCAAAATTGAAATCTTTTATAACGCCAATAATTTCTTTCTCAACCGGCTGATCATTATTACCCCAAAAGCCACTTAGTTTTTGTCCGCTTAGTTCTGTCCAGCCCATTTGTCTGAAGGCGGTTTCATTGATGATGATCGCGGCAGTATCGCTGGGATATTCTCTTGAAAAAAATCTTCCTAAAGCCATTTCATAACCCATGGCCTGTAAGTGATCATGATCAACAAAATTAAGGTTGCACAAAAAGTCCTGGTCAGTATCTTGTCTTCTGAACACACTGTTCCAGTTTATTTTGGGCGGCAAATTGTTGGCATAACTTGCCGCTATAAAATCAGCATAACTAAGTACCTCATCTTTGAATGGCTTGGCATTATTGCCTAATGACATGGTATGTAATAAGTTCAGAACATTTTCTTTTTCAAATCCAAGATTTTTGTTTTGCATGTATTCCAATTGCCTGTACACAACCATGCTGCTGATGATAAGCGTAATGGATACCAAAAACTGAAAAATAACCAATCCGTTTCTGAACCCTGAGCGTTTTGCACCCGAACGTATTTTTCCCTTCAACACAACCGCGGCATTAAATGATGTTAAATAGAATGCAGGATATGAACCCGCTATAATGCCAATGAGCAAGGTGAAGGCAATAATGCTGATGAGTACCAGAGGCTGTGCA
>DAOLDI010000178.1:0-5151 GCA_035327445.1 Cyclobacteriaceae bacterium
TAGAAGCGAAAGAGGGAGGGGCAGAACTAAAACTTTTCAAGACAGATGTGTCCTGGGAGAAATTATTTAACAATTATACTGAGCGTAGAAATTTTGAGCGCAAATCCCTGCCTGTATTCATGAAGAAATGCAGGTGGTTTGGCGGTAAGGCTAAAGTGATAAGTAAAATAGGTATTCACCAGGTGATACCGGTGAAGGCAGATGAAGATACCTATTACATGCTCATTATTGAAGTACATTATGTGCAAAACTTGCCTGAGCTGTATTTCTTGCCATTGGCTTTTTTATCTGCAGATAACCTGATTGATAAGGTAGATTTCACAGCACAAAGTGTAGTTTGCAGGGCAGAGTTGAGTAAAGAACAAGGTTTCATCATTGATGCCTGTTATGAAAAAGCTTTCCGGGATTTTCTTTTCCGTGCGATGGATAAGAAAGTGCGGATGAAAGATAAAGAAGGATCACTTGAGTTTAATTCGAGCATGTTTGTGAAACTCAATGCGGGCAATGCAGCTGTTGAATCTAAAGTACTTAAAGCCGACCAAAGCAATACGGCCATCATCTATAATGATACTTACTTCTTTAAATTTTATCGCAAGATTGAAAGAGAAATCAATCCTGATTTAGAAATTATCAGATTCCTGTCTGAAAAAACTTCTTTTGCAAATTCACCCAAGTATGCCGGAAGTATCGAATACCAGGATAAAGAAGGTAAGACCATTGTGTTTGGCTTGATGCAGGAGAAAGTTGAGAACCAGGGTGAAGCCTGGGGTATGACGGTTGATTCCATTGGCAGATTTTATGAACGTGTACTTATACAATTTAAAAAAGGAGATAAGCTTCCTAAATTGGTAAACAAACCTGCTTTAAGTTTTGAAGATACGCCTGAAGTAATTCAAGAGTTGATTGGTCGTGGTTTTTATGAGAGGGTAGTGCGTTTAGGTCAGCGTACAGCAGAAATGCATTTGGCTCTGGCTTCTGATACGAGTGATTCTGCTTTTGCTCCAGAGCCTTTCACTGCTAACTATCAGCGTTCTTTGTACTCGACTTTGCGCAAACTGGTGAAGGACAGGTTTAAGTTATTAAAGAACTCGGTGATGAGGTTGCCAAATTCAGGTCAGATTTTCGCGAAGCGTGTATTGGAAATGGAAGATAAGTTACTCGATTGCTTCAGCGAAATTTACCAGGTAAAGATTGAAGCGATGAAGTCGCGCATACATGGCGATTATCATTTAGGGCAAGTGTTATTTACAGGTAAAGACTTTGTGATTATTGATTTTGAAGGAGAACCCGGATTTTCATTTAGTGAGCGCAGGTTGAAAAAACATCCCTTCAAAGATGTAGCCGGCATGATGCGCTCTTTTCACTATGCCGCATTTGGAAAAATCATGCTCAATGAAAATTATCGAGAGCAGGATGTTGAAATACTGGAACAGTGGGCCGAGCAATGGCAGCATTATGTAAGCAGGTTTTATTTGGGCGCTTACATGGAGCGCATGGGCATGAGCCGGAAGTTGAGTTATGAATATGATGTACTCATTCGCACCTATATTTTAGAAAAAGCGGTTTATGAATTAGGCTATGAGCTCAACAGTCGCCCTGACTGGGTAGTTATCCCACTGCGTGGCATTGTGTATCACATGGAGAGGTATTTTATGGAGAAAGAGGAAAATAAAAGGAAGGGAAATTCCAAATAACAAATTCCTCAATCTTATCTGAGATTTTAGATTGTAGATTTAAGATTTTTGATTTATAGAAGTGAAGCTTGTAAGTATTAATAGAATCGAACAACCTGTCCTGTAGGGACAATATATCGGTAGATATATTAATAATTCATTTAAGTCCCGTAGGGACGATATATGTTTTAAAAGAAATATTAAATCAGATTATTAAAAACAAACCTTGCACGATATGAGCAAGAAAAAAGCATCAACAGAAAAGAAAGCACCTGCAAATAAAGTTGCCAAGGCGGCTGTGCCTGAAAAGAAGACTGCAGTTAAAAAGAAAGCTCCGGATAAAAAATCTGCACCAAAACAAAAAGCAAAGGAAGCAACTGCAATGCCTGAGCTCTTCAGTCTCTTCAGCGATTTTGATATCTACCTGTTTAAATCAGGACAGCATTATAAACTATATGATAAGCTGGGTTCGCACATGGTAGAGCACAAAGGCGCTAAGGGAACTTACTTTGCTGTATGGGCGCCAAATGCCGTAAGCGTTAGCGTAATTGGAAACTTCAACGGATGGAATCCGGAAGCACATAAAATGCTGGTGCGATGGGATGGCTCCGGCATCTGGGAAATATTTATTCCTGAGGTTGGGCGTGGTGGTGCCTATAAGTACCGCATTCAATCTATAACAGGAGAAATATTAGAAAAGGCCGACCCATTTGCCTTACATGCTGAAACACCACCGCATACTGCTTCCATTGTTTGGGACACCTGGTATGAATGGAATGACAAGAAGTGGATGGATGCCCGCAAAGCATCATCGGGCAAAGCTAAGCCATACTCTGTTTATGAAGTGCATTTCGGTTCATGGAAGCGCAAGCCTGAAGATGGAGACCGCTCACTCTCTTATATAGAGATGATTGATGAGCTGGTGCCTTATGTAAAGAAAATGGGTTATACCCATGTAGAGTTTTTGCCTTTGATGGAGCATCCGTTTTACGGAAGCTGGGGCTATCAGTTAACCGGATATTTCGCAGCTACAAGTCGTTATGGTACGCCACAAGAATTGATGAAACTCATCGATGCATTTCACAAAGAAAATATCGGAGTGATACTGGACTGGGTGCCTTCGCATTTTCCCGGAGACATGCATGGACTCTATCGTTTTGATGGAACACATTTGTACGAGCATGCCGACCCGCGCAAAGGCTTTCATCCCGACTGGAAATCATACATCTTCAATTATGGTCGCGATGAAGTGCGCTCTTTCCTCATCAGCAATGCACTGTTTTGGTTAGACCGATATCATATTGATGGCTTGCGCGTTGATGCTGTGGCTTCCATGTTGTATCTCGACTACAGCCGCAAAGAAGGAGAGTGGATACCAAATCAATATGGTGGTAATGAAAATATTGAGGCCATCAATTTCCTGAAGGCCATGAATGAAAATGTGTACAAGGAATTTCCTGATGCCATTACCATTGCGGAAGAGTCAACGGCTTTTTCGGGTGTATCAAGACCCACTTATTTAGGCGGATTGGGTTTCGGACAAAAATGGATGATGGGATGGATGCACGACTCGCTCAATTATTTCAAGCGTGACCCGGTGTACCGCAAGTTTCATCAGAACGACATCACCTTCAGCATCATGTATGCCTTTACAGAAAATTTCATGTTGCCGCTTTCGCACGATGAAGTAGTGCATGGCAAAGGGCCTATCATCGCGCGTATGCCGGGTGATGAATGGCAGCGCTATGCTAACTTGCGCTTGTTATACACTTATATGTTCATGCATCCGGGCACTAAGTTGAACTTTATGGGCAATGAGTTAGGACAAACTGCAGAATGGAATCATGAGAAAAGCCTCGACTGGCATTTACTTAACTTTGACTTGCACCGTGGGGTGCAGCAGTTGATTATCGAGCTCAACTCCGTTTATAAAAATAACGAAGCCCTTTACCAATATGCTTTTGACGCCAAAGGCTTCCGTTGGGTGGATTATGAAGACCGGGAAAATAGTGTAATCTCTTTCCTGCGTTTAACAGACGACCACAAAAAGACCTTACTGGTGGTCTGCAATTTCACGCCTTCGGTGCATCAGGCATATCGCATTGGTGTACCTACAAGAGGTCATTGGCGCGAGCTTTTCAATTCTGATGACATCAAATACGGTGGCAGCGGTATATTGAACCAGGGAAAAATAATTACCATGCCCGTAAAATATCACGGTTTTGATTACTCCGTTTCATTAAGTTTGCCGCCTTTAGGCGTAACGGTGCTGGAGTTGGTAGAAGAAGTAACTGAGTTTAGCTTGCAGATTGAGTGAGTTTGGGCATCCCGAAGTCTCGGGAGGGTTTGGGCATTGGGCACTAGTGTTTGGGATTTGTTTTTTGTGATTTGGAATTTGTGATTTTATCTCAGCGTCTTGAATTCAGTGAAATAAGTTATATAGAATAGTGAATTAGATTTTTGTAAGCGTAATGAACAAATACATCTGCATTCATGGACATTTTTATCAGCCGCCCAGGGAAAATGCATGGCTGGAGGAGATTGAAGTGCAGGATTCGGCACACCCGTATCACGACTGGAACCAACGCATCAATGCAGAATGCTATGCGCCTAATACGGCTTCGCGTATTCTTAGTGAGCACAGTGTCATCAGTCAAATTGTAAATAACTATTCCCGCATCAGTTTCAATTTCGGGCCCACCTTATTGTCATGGATGGAGCGCTTTGATAAAGAAACTTATCAGGCCATCATCGAGGCCGACCGTGAGAGCAGGAACTTATTCAGCGGTCATGGTTCTGCCATGGCACAGGTGTACAACCACATGATTATGCCTTTAGCCAATCGAGCTGACAGAGAAACGCAAGTCATCTGGGGCATCAAAGATTTTCAACATCGCTTTGGGCGATATCCGGAAGGGATGTGGCTGGCAGAAACTGCGGTGGATACCGAGACATTGGAAATCCTTGCTGAACACAAAATCAAATTCACTTTGCTGGCGCCAAGGCAGGCCAAAGCTTTCCGAAAAATTGGAGAAGAGAACTGGGATTACTTAGATACAGCGGGCATCAATACCGACAGGGCTTATTTGGTGAACCTGCCATCGGGTAAAAAGATAGCGGTGTTCTTTTACAATGGAGGTATCTCGCAGGAAGTTGCTTTCAATGGATTACTGAATGATGGTAAACAATTTGCCAAGCGCATGATTGGCGCCATCCGCAAAGAAGAAGCCGAGCCGCAGTTGGTGAACATTGCAACAGATGGAGAAAGTTATGGTCACCACCACAAGCATGGTGATATGGCATTGGCTTATTGCATTGATGAGAACATCCGCGAAAAGAGTGTAAGCATTACCAATTATGCTGAGTTTCTTGAAAAATTTCCACCAACTTATGAAGCACAGATTTTTGAAAACTCTTCATGGTCATGCGTGCATGGTGTTGAGCGTTGGCGGGCAGATTGTGGTTGCAACAGCGGTGG
>DAOLDI010000179.1:0-5136 GCA_035327445.1 Cyclobacteriaceae bacterium
AAAGAAAACTCAGTCTATCCATGATTAGAAAACTCCACGAAACACTTGGCATTCCGGCCGATGTGCTTATTCAAGCATATTAAAATGAAATATTAGTTTTTCAACCCTGTATATTATAATAAATTGCAGCCCATGGAAGTAGAAAAGCCGCAAAGCCGCAGAAAGAAGAAATTAGGCTCTTACCCCTCATTCAGCGTTATTTTCAGCATTACCCTGGCCCTGTTTGTCATTGGCCTTTTCGGTATGCTCATCATTTTCGCCAACCAGATGGAAAAACTGGTGCGCGAAAATGTGAAGGTGCAGGTTTATCTCAACTCCAACCTGACAGATGCCCAGCGTTTACAAATAGAAAAAAACCTGAGCGCCAGGAGTTTTATCCTCCTTGAAAATGAGCAGCCATCCATTACTTATATCTCTAAAGATGAAGCTGCTGAAAAATTCATTGCCGATACCGGTGAAGACTTCAGGCAATTTTTGGGTGATAATCCGCTAAGAGATGCTTTCCTGGTGGGCATTAACCCTGAACACCACAGCAAAAGCGCAATGGATGAAATCAAAAAAGAAATTGAAGCCATCAGCGGAGTGTATCAGGTGTTTTATGTAGAAAGCCTCATCGAGTCCATTAACCAAAACGTTACTAAAATTGCTTTGGTATTGCTGGGCATAGGCCTGGTCTTACTGCTCGTAGTCATGTTGTTAATTAATAACACCGTGAAGCTTGCACTTTTCTCACAACGCTTTCTCATCAGAAGCATGCAACTGGTAGGTGCCACACGCTGGTTTATACAAAAACCTTTTTTACTGCGTTCTTTATTTTACGGATTTGCAGGTGGCATAATCGCTGTACTGATGATTATCGGATTGCTGCGCTATGCTACCGGATATGTGGAAGAAATCAGCATGCTGCAAAACAAGGAATTGATGCTGATGCTTTTTGCATCGCTTATATTAATCGGTATTACACTGGCGAGTTTGAGTTCTTACCGCGCCATGCGCAAATACCTGGGAATGTCACTTGATGAACTTTATTAAAATGGAAAATAAACTACCTTTTGGAAAACGTAATTACCAGATGATGGGTCTGGGTTTGATTTTGTTGATTGTCGGATTCATCGTCATGACTTTAGATAAAGCAGATTATGGCTTCGGATTTATTGGCCTTACCCTGGGCCCCATTATTGTAATGGCTGGGTTTATTCTGGAGATATTTGCCATTCTTCACCGTCCGGAAAAAGATAAATAAACATTAACCGCTTAACAGACCACAGACTGTCTCGTAAGCATAATATACACGTCATTGCGAGGGAGTCCCATAGTTTCATTCCGAAGCTTTGGAACATCGAAACAGGACGACCGAAGCAATCTAAATTGATATCACAGAAAAGAAGATTGCTTCGCTTCGCTCGCAATGACGCCAACTTTTTGAGACAGTTCCATTTCATTAATTAATATGGACTATATACAAGCTATAATTCTCGCCATAGTAGAAGGGCTCACTGAGTTTTTGCCAGTCTCTTCTACCGGTCACATGATTATCACGTCTTCTTTAATGGGCATCGCATCAGACCCATTCACCAAAACTTTTACGATAGCCATACAATTCGGTGCCATACTGGCGGTAATTGTTTTGTACTGGCAAAGATTTTTACCGAAAGAAGGATGGAACAAGATGCTCATGTTCTACCTCAAACTTTTAGTTGCCTTTTTTCCTGCGGCCATCATCGGATTTTTATTGAACGATTTTATTGATGCCCTGCTCGAACGTGTTGAGGTAGTGGGCTTCATGCTCGTAGCCGGTGGTGTTTTCTTTTTATTTGTAGATAAGATATTCGCTAAGAATGAAATCAGTCCTGATAACAACATCAGCTACAACAATGCTTTGAAGATTGGTTTTTTTCAATGCCTGGCCATGATACCGGGTGTGTCGCGTTCAGCCGCTACCATTATTGGCGGACTCACCCAAAAACTAAATAAAAAAACAGCAGCAGAATTTTCCTTCTTTCTTGCTGTGCCTACCATGTTTGCCGCAACTGCCTATAAGCTGCTGAAGTTTTATACTTCAGGTGAGCGCTTTGGTGCGGATGAAGTGCAACTCTTGCTCATCGGTAATGTAGTGGCCTTTATCGTGGCCATGCTGGCTATAAAATCATTCATCACTTTTTTAACCAAACATGGCTTCAAAGTTTTTGGTTATTACCGCATCGTAGTAGGCCTCATCATCCTCATCCTTTTTTATCTGGGTATTGAACTGGAAATCGTGTAATGGAAAACGATGCAGTAAATCAGGACAGGGTATTGCTCATCAATAAACCCATTGGCTGGACATCTTTTGATGCAGTAAAAAAACTCCGCGGTAAATTAAAAATCAAAAAGATTGGACATGCCGGCACGCTTGACCCGCTCGCCAAAGGTTTGCTGATTATCTGCACCGGAAAAATGACCAAGCAAATTGATAATTACCAGGGTATGGAGAAAGAGTACACCGGTACTTTGGTACTAGGAGAAATCCGACCTTCGCATGATATGGAAACCGAGGTGATTGAAACACGCGATATCAGTCATATAACACAAGAACAAATTATTTCAGCCGCAGCAAAACTAACAGGTGATATCATGCAGACTCCTCCCCTGCATTCGGCTATTAAAATTGAAGGCAAACGTGCCTATGCTTTTGCGCGAAAGGGCAAAGAGAAAAAACTGGAACCCCGGCCGGTACAGGTAAGTGTGTTTGAAATCACCAATGTAAATTTGCCGGAGGTTGATTTTAGAATTGTTTGTTCTAAAGGAACGTATATTCGTAGTCTGGTGCGCGATATGGGTGAACTCCTGGGTGTTGGCGCGTATATGTCGGCCTTGTGCCGTACACGCATTGGCGATTATCACCTGAAGGATGCACAGGAAATAGAAAGCGTAGCATGATATGATGATTTACCACGGCATAGATGATTTTGTACGACTGCCCTACGCGGTAGTTACCAGTGGTACATTTGATGGGGTGCACAAAGGGCATCAGAAAATTTTACAGCGTGTGCAAGAAATCGCAAAAGCAAATCAGGGAGAAAGTGTGGTGATTACTTTCTGGCCCCATCCGCGTATGGTGCTTTACCCCGAACAAACTGATTTGCTTTTGCTCAATACCTTTGAAGAAAAAGCGGATTTACTCAAAGCCAATGGCGTACAGCATTTGGTGAGGATTCCCTTCACGAAAGAATTTTCACAATTAAGTTCGCATGAATTCATCCAGCAAATTCTGGTAGAAAAAATCGGTACCAAAAAATTAGTGATTGGTTACGACCACCGCTTTGGTAAAAACCGTGAAGGTTCTTTTGAAGC
This sequence comes from Cyclobacteriaceae bacterium, assembly GCA_035327445.1. Classification (GTDB taxonomy): domain Bacteria; phylum Bacteroidota; class Bacteroidia; order Cytophagales; family Cyclobacteriaceae; genus DAOLDI01. The sequence continues at coordinate 3,334 of DAOLDI010000179.1, forward strand.
GCTGAAAGCAGACGGGCCAAAATATGGTTTTGAAGTAGAAGAAATTTCCAGGCAAGAGATTGATGATATCGCCATCAGCTCAACCCATATCCGAAAAGCATTATTGAGCGGAGAAGTAAGCACAGCCAATGAGTTACTGGGTATGCCGTATAGTCTGCAAGGCAGGGTAATTAAAGGCGACAGACTGGGCCGGATGATGGGCTTCCCCACGGCCAACATTGAAGTGGAAGTGAAATACAAATTAATTCCGGCAGAGGGAATTTATGCCGTAAGCGTTGAACATGAAAATGACCACTACAAAGGCATGTTGTACATTGGCTTCAGGCCAACGGTAGGTGGAGAAAAGAAAAACATTGAAGTAAATATTTTTGATTTTGATAAAGATATTTACGGAGAGAATCTGAAAATTAATTTCCACGAACTCATTCGTCACGACAGCAAGTTCGATGACCTTGAAGCACTTAAAGCACAATTGCATCAGGATAAAATTACATCCACAGAGGTGTTGAAGAAATATTTTTGATAAATATGTCAGACATCCCCAAAATCCTTTGGCAACCTAATGATGAGACAAATCGCAACAGCCATCTCACTCATTACATGCAGTGGCTGAAAGAGCATAAATCTCTCGACTTCAAAGATTATACTTCATTGTGGAATTGGTCGGTAGAAAATATCGAAGCCTTTTGGGAAAGTTGCTGGGAGTATTTTAACATCATCGCTCACACACCTTATACAAAAATACTTTCCGGCAACAGCATGCCACATTATGCCTGGTTCGAAGGCGCCACTTTGAATTATGCTGAACATATTTTCAGAAATTATACTGATGAACACCCAGCCATCATCTTTCAATCAGAAAGAAAGGCTTACAAAGAAATCAGCTGGAAAAGTTTAAAAGAACAAACCGCTGCTGTCAGAGCATTTTTAATCAGTAAGGGTATAACAAAAGGCGACCGAGTAGCAGCATATCTGCCCAATTGTCCGGAAGCCAGCATAGCATTTCTTGCAGTTAACGCTATCGGTGCAATATGGTCTAGCTGCTCACCTGATTTTGGCAGCAGCTCAGTCATAGACCGCTTTGCACAGATTGAACCCAAAGTTTTGATTGCCGTTGATGGCTACCATTACGGAGGCAAGGCCTTTGATAAAAGAGATACCGTAAAAGAATTAATCAAGAACTTAGCTACGGTACAAGATGTGGTCATGATTCCTTATCTAAATGAGCGTGTTGATTTTACTGAACCAAATACAACTCTTTGGACAGACATCATCAGCAATACATCTGCACAGCTTGCCTTTGAACCTGTTCCCTTTTCGCATCCCATCTGGGTGCTATATTCTTCAGGTACTACAGGCATACCTAAAGCTATTGTGCATAGTCAGGGTGGAATTTTACTGGAGCATTTAAAGTACCTGCATTTCCATAACGATATTCAACCCGGAGAAAAAAGTTTTTGGTACACTACCACCGGTTGGATGATGTGGAATTATATTCAGAGTTCATTGCTCTGCAAGGCAACAGTAGTTCTATATGATGGAAGCCCGGCATGGCCCGAGATAAACGTACTCTGGAAGTTTACTGAGCAAGCTAAGATTAATCACTTCGGTACCAGCGCTGGATTTATTCTGGCTAACATGAAAGCAGGTTTGCATCCGGGAAAAGATTTTGATTTGTCTTCATTGAGAAGTATCGGCTCTACCGGCTCTCCCCTTCCACCAGAAGGCTTTGACTGGATATATAAAGAGATTAAACAAGATGTTTGGTTAGCATCCATAAGTGGTGGTACCGATGTATGCAGT
>DAOLDI010000180.1:0-5135 GCA_035327445.1 Cyclobacteriaceae bacterium
CCCCACCCCGATGATCGCGAAGTCCGTATTTCTCCTGGTAAGTAAAATCTGCATGAGAAGGACGAAAGGTATTTTCGATATGTGAATAATCTTTACTGCGTGCATCCTGATTTTTTATTACAATGGCGATAGGTGCCCCGGTGCTTTTCCCTTCAAATACTCCGCTCAGTATTTCAAAAGTATCATCTTCTTTGCGCTGAGTGGTGATTTTGGATTGTCCCGGTTTTCTGCGATCAAGCTCTTGCTGAATAAAAACTTCATCAATTTCTAATCCTGCCGGACAACCATCAATCACTACGCCAATGGCCGGACCATGCGATTCGCCAAAACTGGTGATACGAAATAATTTACCGTAGCTGTTCATTTGTAATTCAAAATTCAATATTCAAAATCCAGTTAACCTTGAGTTTTAAACCTTGAATTATTTTTTGAAAACAAGGTAGGCTGAAAAACCCAGCATTACTACTATAGCAATATTGAAAAGTAATTGTTCGTATGGCCATTCAGATTTTTTTCTGAGGGTATTATCTGCATCTTCAATACGCTGATAAAACGAACCCACATCAGTTGATTCAATATGCTGGTTTTTAAAGCTCTCGCCTGTGACTATAAATCTTTCTTTGGGTCGCAGGGTATCATATTTTTTTGTCTGGGTATTGAAATACACAAACTGAAACAAATCTTTCATTTGATACTCGCCCGGTTCTTTAGGAATGATAAAATAGCTGAATGTTTTTGTGCCACTCACACGACCGTTCCTGCGGTTGATTTGTTGACGGACATTGGGTTCATACATCTCCAGGGCCTTATTGGTTTTTACACGAGGCTTTTCAATAGCTGCAATATTACCATCTCCACTAATCTGAAAATCATAAGCTATACTTTTACCTGTTTCTGTTTGCTTGTCGTCTAAACGTTCATTCAACACATAATTACCAACAGCAACACTTTCGCGTAATGGATGCGGAGGTAATTCTCTTACCCTTACAGTTTTCGGTTTGCTTGTATAGGTTTTGTAATCTTCTTTGCGTGTGGGTCCGAAAAATCCAGGATTACGTGCTACCTGGTACTTGAGCATTTCGAGATCGACAGCCGGAAACTGAATTTTTTCTGTATTGAAAGGATAAAAAGTAGCCTGGTATATTTTGTACTGTGTATAGTTCTTGCCTCCGAGGCTTACGGGCTCACCGTTGATGTTTTCTATGTTGAAATTTTCTTCCCAGCAATTGGCAGGTTTAATTTTTTTCAGAATTTCTGTGAGTTGTCGGTTAAGATCATACCATTGTAAAGAAGCTTGATTGCTTTCTGCAATATAGAAGGCAAGCACTACATTAAAGCCTTCGCCCACATAAACTTCATCTTTGCTGGTGCTTAATCCCAGAAAGGCTTCATCCTTTACATCCACAAATTCGGGCTCCGCTCTTCTGCCCATTACATCTTCAAAAGGATCGCGGTCAAAGAAATTACGGAAGGGGTCTGAGCTTCTGCGTTGTACGGCTTCGCCTACTTTAATACTCTTACCTGGAGAAGAAACTGTTTCATCATTTACCTTCATGCGAAAAGGCTTAAGCACAAAAGTGCCTTTCTTGGTTGGTGCGTAGTTCATCACCACGCTTTGTGAAGAACTGATTTGTCCGTTTACAATGCTGGTTTGTGAAGATGTGGATTGCCCCCGTTTTACGAAGCCTTCTATATCAGGAAAATTGTCATAACTCTTGATTCTGTCGTTATGAACGGTAAGGGTGATGGTAAATACCTGGTTCTCGCCAATCTCATCGGGCCCAAGTGTAATTTCTATTCTTTTTTCCTGTGCCAGTGCCGCTAGCCCATTAATAAAAATTATGGCCAGAATTACCTTTTTTAATAAAATTTCAATGCCTTTCATGCATCCCATTAGCTTCTTTCCCGTTTGCAAATGTAAAATGAACTTTTAACTCAAAAGGTTCTTTTATATATTAAGCTCAATAATAAATCTTCGTACTTAAACATCATGATGTATGCTGGAGTATGTTAAGAAAATCCTACAAAAGGTAAGTTTTGATGCAGCACTTTTTGAGAAAGAGCTGCGCAAGTCTATTAACATGATTGTGAATGAGGAAATCGCTGAATTGAGGCGATGGTGCTATGCCAATTTTGGCGATAGGCATGAGGCGATTTTGAATCGCTGCTTTGTAATGAATGCTTAAATAGTTTAACCCGGGGCCCTAAGGCCCCTTAATTTTTGTGCCTCACCCAAACCCTCTCCTCCCGAACTATCGGGAGGAGAGGGGATTTGGATAGTTGAAATAGGTAATTCAGCTTTCACTTATAAAACGAATATTTCTTTTTAATCCCTCCAGCCTGGTTCTTTTTACTGCCGATTTTTTGAAAAGCTTTTCAAATACTTCTTCTGTGATTTCCTGCCAGTCTGATTTTTTCATGTTAGCTAAATCAGGGTGGGGATCAAAGTGTGGTTCATTATGCGGCTTTGAAAAACGATTCCAGGGGCACACATCCTGGCAGATATCGCAACCAAAAATCCAGTTTTCAAATTTGCCTTTTACTTCTGCCGGAATTTCTTCTTTCAGTTCAATGGTAAAATAGGAAATGCATTTACTGCCATCTACTACATAGGGTTGTGGAATAGCATCTGTCGGGCATGCATCCATGCAGGCCGTGCATGTACCGCAATAATCTTTCATGGGGCCGTCTGGCTCAAGCTCGATGTCAAGTATTAACTCAGCCAGAAAAAAGAAAGAGCCCATCTCCCGATTCAGCAATAAAGAATTTTTACCAATCCAACCTATACCTGCTTTGGTGGCCCATTGTCTTTCCATCACCGGGGCGGAATCAACAAAAGCCCGGCCATGTACATCACCTATTTTTTCCTGAATGCCTTGAAGAAAATTTTTGAGTTTATCTTTTATCACAAAGTGATAATCTTCCCCATAGGCATACTTGGCAATTTTTAAATTGCTCTCTTCGGCTAAATCTTTTTTTGGAAAATAATTGTACACTAAACTGATAACTGATTTTGCGTCTGGTACCAATAAGCGCGGATCTAATCTTTTATCGAAATAGTTTTCGAGGTAAGACATTTTTCCCTGATAACCACGCTTCAGCCAGGTTTCAAGCCGAGGGGCTTCCTCTTCTAAAAATTCTGCTTTGCTGATGCCACAGAAACTGAAGTCGAGTGAGGCGGCAAGAGATTTGATTAGTTTGGTATTATTTTCTTTGCTGGAGTTCAATTTGAGTTACAATTGTATTATAGACCTCACCCCATTCAGACTTCTGCTGTACGGCTGAGGCTGAATCACCCCTCTCCTCCCGAAGCTTCGGGAGGAGAGGGGTAGCACAACTTGTGATGACAGAAAAAATTTGCATGGGGTGAGGTCCGACAAGCTTTGAAATGCCAATATTATTAATAGAATTCTAATCAATTTCAAAAAAACAAATCGTACCGCCAACCCAGGTCTTGTTTTTGTTGTATTTCACCCCAATCATTTCTCCGCGGCTTAGGCGGGCCAAGTTGGTGATGAGTTTAGGCCTTGCTTCATGCTCATCCCACAAAAACAGTAAACGTATTTCTGCTTTCACTAAGCCATCCGGAGCTTGTATTACCGGTTTATAATTTACTTTGCGTTGCAGCAGGTAATTTTTTCTCTCTTCAGTAGGAATTGCCAGCAAATCACTTTCAGTCACATTAAAAATTACGCCAGTACCAGAAAAGGAAAACAAGGGTTTCAAAACATAATTTTCAAGATCAGTGGGAAACACGCTGAATTCATTTAAAAATTTACAGGCAGGTACAGCCCCACAATTCAGGAAAGGCATGGTGTATTTGCTGATGTAAAAAAACCAGTTGGGATGGCCCGCCCATTCAACCTCTGCTTCTTCAGTAAGATGAAAGTCAAGGTTTAAATCAGTACGCTTTAGTAATTCATCAAAAATTACGCGGTTGTAAATGCGTTTGATTTCGATTTCCTTTCCCTCTTTTTTGTAATACAATTTTTTATTTCGAAGAATAACATCACTCAAATCAACTACTGGAATGCCAAGTTTGTGATGGCTTACTACAAAATCGATTGCCGTATTTTGTTTATAGGGTTCTACCTCCAGCAGCACCACATTTTCTACATCATGATTTTTTAGGATGGCTTTTCTCAACACATCCCAATATTCATTTGAAGAAAGACCAAAATGATAATTCAGATTTTCTGTGATATTAAAGTGCTCGCGGTATTTACTGCCCAAAAAATCCTGGTATCCGAATAAAGAAGGGAAGCCCTGCATTTCGATAAGCCTGGGCACAAGTTCATCGCTGCCATCTGTGCAAACAGCAAAATCTAATGCAAGAAAAAGGGTATGGTTGCTTTCATTCGGCACATGAAGATGCGCAGGTAGTGCGCCTTGCATTTGCTTTTTGAAATCCGGCTGAACGATGAAATCAATTATTTCATCGGCAACCTTAAAAAGTTTTTCCGCGAATATTTTATCTACAAAAATGGGGCTCTCTGCAACACGAAAGGCAATATTGAAATTGTAGGTCTGATTTAAGTCGGCTAAGAAATCAGCATATTGCTGTTCGCTGAATTGTTGGTTAAACGCTTCACGAACATGGGCAATCATACTTTGTGTGTTTTGGATTTTTCAGCTACGGCCATTTGCAGAAATCCCGGAATGATACTGGCATGTGTAAGGCCTATCTTATCTGTATCATCCAGATGTAGCAGCATATCCTGATATTTTTCTTCACCATGTTTTTCGATGATGAATGACTTTTTGTCTTCTCTGTGCAGATACCTGCGCATACTTTCCACATCTGCTTCGGGATGAAACTGGGTGCCCACAATGGCATCATCAAAACGGATGGCCATTACCGCACGTTCAAGTTCAACATGCGCCCTGAATTTTTCGATACAAAGTAAAGCGCCACCACCAGCTTTTATTTTACGCAAGTCGGGCTCGGTAATTTGAAAATCTCTTGAATCAACTGCCCAAAAGGGGTCGGCAAGTTTCATCAGCAATGGCTCAAAATATCCTTCACCCGTTTTATGCACAGGCAAAATGCCAAATGAAGTTGATTTTCGCTTGCTTACTTTGCCGTAATTGTAATGGCGACAATAAATCTGGAAACTATGACAAATCAGGAAAAC
>DAOLDI010000181.1:0-5133 GCA_035327445.1 Cyclobacteriaceae bacterium
CAGTAAAGTTCCTAATCCAAATCCGGAGAAAAAAGTAAGTGTGCTGGCCAGCAATGCAACTATTGAGATAATAAGGATTTCCATCTCTGCAATTAAAAAATCAGAAATAACAGAAATAGAATCACCAGTAAAATGGCAACCCATTTTATTACCGGACTGAACTCAGCAAACTCATAACCACATATGGGGCAGACTTTGCTTTTGCTGTCAACATCCATGGCACATGAGGGGCATTCTTTCTTTTTCATATCAAACAAAGTAAGCTATGCGAAAGGAAGAATCAGAATAAATCTGATAAAAGGGCAGAATCTGGAGTTTCTAAACCTTGAATTTAAAAAGTACCCGGGACGGGAGTCCTGACGAGTCGCCTCTGGCGTCTGTCAGGATGCTGACCGTAAGCATCAGCATTGAACCTTCATTTAAAAGTTGACAAATTTTTAAAGTACCCGGGACGGGAGTTGAACCCGTACAGCTATTACTAGCCACAGGATTTTAAGTCCTGCGTGTCTACCAATTCCACCACCCGGGTAAATGAGTGATGATTTAATTTTTAAAGAACACCTACCCTGCGTGTCTACCATCACGATGCTTCGGGACCAGCACCCGGGTATACCTTATTAAAAACAAGCCCCCTCTAAAGAGAGGGGGTTTGGGTGAGGTTATTTTGAGCGGGAAACGAGACTCGAACTCGCGACCCCGACCTTGGCAAGGTCGTGCTCTACCAACTGAGCTACTCCCGCTTAAAGTGTTTTTGCAAGGGCTTCCTTCAAATTATCGAAGGGTATGCAGACGAAGCCTCTGCCTTGTCTGCATCCAGACCTGCTTTGCAGTGTCTGGACTCCCGCTTATCCCCGTAAAGGGAATGCAAATTTAATCCTGCTTTCAGAAAAACCAACAGAACTAAAAAAAATTCCTGATACTGATTGCTTTAGGCTGATTTTCGCAAAGCAGCCTCTTCCTCTTTCTTCAATTCTCGGGCTTCTGCCTTGTTTTTAGAATACTTGATGTGGCTGGGCACTTCTTTCAGCTCCCAAATCAAGCCCATCCAGGAGAAAACTCTGAGTATGTAATAAGTAATGTCAATTTCCCACCAGAAAAAACCTTGCCGGGTGCTTACTTCATAGTAATGGTGGTTGTTATGCCAGCCTTCACCTAAGGTGATCAAGGCCAGCCACAAGCTGTTTTTACTTTCATCTCCTGAATCATAACGCTGTTTGCCAATCTTATGCATCAATGAATTGATAGAAAAGGTTGCGTGGTACAGAATTACGGTACTCAGAAAAAATCCGATAAATAATGTTGAGAAACCAGCCGTAGTAAACATGGCAGCTATGCTTCCGCCATTTACAATACCCCCTAATGCCATAACTGCAATGGCCAGAATAAAGGGAGGTACAAGGTAATATTTATTCAGCCATACCAATTCAGGGTATTTGGCGTAATCGCCAATCACTTTATAGTCGGTCTCTTTATAATCAGGACCAATGATCCAGCCAATGTGTGAATACCAGAAGCCATACAATTTCATTGAATGCGGATCATCAGGCGTATCGCTGTGCCTGTGATGGTGTCTGTGATGTGATGCCCACCACAATGCACCTTTCTGCGCTGATGTCTGCGCCATGAAGGCGATGATGAACTGAAAGAATCTGGAAGTTTTGTAGGTGCGATGTGAGAAGTAACGGTGATAACCCCCCGTAACCCAAAACATACGGAAGAAATAAAGCAGACCACAAATCATCCAATCAAACCAGGTAGCACCTGTCCATAATGCTCCAAGAGGAAGCAGATGAACAATGATAAAACTGATCTCCTTAATCAATTTTGGTTTGTTGAGTTGTCTTAATTGAATTGTTTCTTGTTGTACTGACATGTTAAGAAATTTATCCGTCCTCACTCAGGGACCTTGTACTGCAATAAATCATGCGATTAATTGAGGGGCGGGTGTAAGCAGAGAACTTGTTGCAAAGATACGATTTGTTTTCAGAAGATTAACGTAATAATTGCACGTATCTTACATCAGTTCAGGCATTTATTCAACAAACACGCGTTAGTAAGTTTATTTAAATGTTAAGCTATAGTTCAGGTATTGCCCTGTTCTATCAACATTTCTGATGCTTGAAATTTGTCCATAGCTGCTGATTATTTATTCGCCTAGATCTGCAAAGTGTTTCTCAACAATAGCATCTTTTTCGGTTTGTATGTATTTGAGCAATTCATTCGCAATAGGTGAAAGCTGTTTCCCTTTAAGCCATATCAGTCGCCACATAGTTTTGATGGGAAGTCCTTTGATGGGAATAATTTTTAAATCGCCATGTTTAAGTTCATGCTTGATGCCAATAAGCGGCATGATGGAATAACCTAAACCTGCCAGTACTGCCTGTTTCACGGCTTCGTTAGATGTCAACTCCATTTTCCTTCGGATGCTTAAATTATTTTTTTCAATAAACTTTTCCATGGTTTGCCTTGTACCCGAACCTTGCTCACGAAAAATGAGTGGTAACTCTTCTAAAATATGTTTGCTGTTGCTAATGTTTTTAAGTTTTGTTGCCCTGTTTCCTACAAGACAAAGTTTGTTTTCAAGCAGATCAATTTTATTCACCACCAGGTTATTGGGTAATATGGAGACAAGACTGAAATCAACTTCATTTTTTTCAAGACTTTCAATTACTCTCGTTTTGTTGGTTACATCCATTATCAATTCAACGCCTTCGTGTTGTTTGATTAAGCCCGAGAGAAAATAGGGCATTACATATTTACCGGTAGATACAACAGAAATTTTTAATCGGCCACTAAGCTGGCCTTTAAATGCCTGTGTTCTGTAATTGATGGCCGATACCTGCTGTAAAATATTTTCCGCTGCTTCGGCAATCTCTTTACCGAAATCAGTGATGTAAATTTTTCTGCCAACCACCTCAGTAAGGGGAATATCAAACTGATCCTGAAAATTTTTCAGCTGAATTGACACAGCAGGTTGGGTTAAATGAAGGTCTTCTGCGGCCTTGGTAACGCTCTGTGTTTGAGCAATTTTTAGAAATATCTGGAGTTGATGCAGGGTATAATGCATAAATATTATTAATGGGTAATATATTAAATATAAATAAAAATATATCAACCCGAATTTCCACATTTGCGTGCAAATAGCAAACACAACAAAATCTTTTTTTATGAAGAAAAGCAGAAAAAGAAAATTACTTGAGTTTGAACTGGTAGGAGGTTCTTACAGTTCAGAGCAAGCTAAAGAGTTGCTGATGGGTTTAATAAACCATCAAATCAATAATTACAAATTGAAGAATCTGCAGTTGCTTGTGCAAAATGAAACGTACGATCACACGACAGTTCAGCGCATTGCCAAATTGCAGGAGGCACAAGAAGATTTGCAGCAATTGTTGAATGAACTTGATGATCGTTTTTTCAGCATTGAGGTAGCCTGTAAAGCACAGATTGAAATCAAGAAAGAGTTGGTCCATTTAAACTGAGCAAGGTGGTTAAGACACTCGAAGAAATTTTTGCAACCATAAGACTTAACGTTTCTGCTCAGTAAATGCTGCTGTATAACAGGCAATGAACTTTCAACTTTTAATTGAGAATTTAACAAACCCGGCTTTACTCTTTTATGTGCTGGGTATTTTGGCGGTATTTTTTAAAAGTGATTTAGAGATACCGCCAAATTCTTCAAAATTTATTTCGCTCTATTTACTTTTTGCCATTGGCTTTAAGGGAGGACAGGAATTATCGCACGAAGTATTTTCAACCGAGATAGTTTGGTCAATACTTTTTGGTGTAGCCGTATCGGCACTCATTCCGCTCTACTCATTTTTTATTCTGAAAAAGCGCTTCAATGTTTATGATGCAGGCGCAATTGCTGCAGCATATGGTTCTGTAAGTGCAGTAACTTTTGTAACTGCAGTAAGTTACCTGGAGATGCATGATATGCAGGTACACGGACACATGGTGGCAATTATGGCATTGATGGAATCGCCAGCCATCATTACAGGCTTAATTCTGATTTCGATTTTTAATGGCAATGATGAAGAGAAAATTCATAAATCAGTTGCGGTGCGGCATTCATTCACCAATGGAAGTGTGCTGCTGATACTTGGCAGCTTGCTTATTGGTTTTCTGGCTGACGGCAAACAGGCAGAAGGCATCAAGCCTTTCACTACAGATTTATTCAAAGGATTTCTCGCTATTTTTTTATTAGACATGGGCATTGCAAGCGGAAAGAAGATGGGCGCATTTTTATCTTACGGACTCTTCCCGATTCTCTTTGCCTTGCTCGTTCCCTTGTTTAATGGTTGCCTTGTAACTATCGGCAGTTCATTTTTTATTGAAGACCCATCCAACCGTTTTATGTTCGGCATACTTGCAGCAAGTGCTTCTTACATTGCTGTGCCTGCCGCTATGAAGGTGGCTGTGCCCAAAGCCAATCCCGGAACATTTTTACCTATGGCCCTGGCGGTAACATTTCCTTTCAACATCACCATTGGCATGCCTATTTATTATTGGCTTGCTTCAGCTTATTAGCAGAATGAAGACTTGATATTATTTCTTCAACACCGTTAAAATTTCATTCAATTTCAGCAATGCCTCTACCGGACTAATGGTGTTGATGTCAATTTTGTCGAGCACATCTAAGGCTTGTTTTAAGCGTGGGTCTGCTTCAAAAAGACTCATCTGATACTGCGCTGCTTTAGGCATCTCTTTGATTTGCTCTTTATGACTCTTGCGCTTCTCTTTTTCCAGGAAGCGAAGAATTTCATTGGCACGCAACACAATCTTATTGGGCATGCCTGCCATTTGCGCTACATGAATACCAAAGCTGTGTTCGCTACCTCCCGCTTTTAATTTGCGCATGAAGATGATTTTATCTCCGGCTTCCTTTACAGATACATTGAAGTTCTTTACGCGCACGTGGTCTTCTGCCAGCTGGTTTAACTCATGGTAGTGTGTTGCAAAAAGTGTTTTAGGCTTATAGTCTTTATGATTGTGCAGGTATTCTACAATTGACCAGGCAATGGAAACGCCATCATAGGTGCTGGTACCACGGCCAATTTCATCCATCAAAATCAAGCTGCGGTTGCTCAGGTTGTTGAGAATACTGGCGGTCTCCGTCATCTCAACCATAAAAGT
>DAOLDI010000182.1:0-5123 GCA_035327445.1 Cyclobacteriaceae bacterium
TAACTGCTGTGTGAGAATTTCTGGCAGCACTTTTCCTTTCAGTGGTCCGGCTACTGCTTCTCCACTCGCTTGTCGCCACCAGCTTTTTGTGCGGCTATCCTCAAACATGGCATTGTACCTGTCCATACCCACTAACCTGAAATCATCTGCTTTGCCAATCACCACAGGCTCAAATACTCTTCCGGTGCGGCAAACATTACAATAAGTTACCATGATGTTTTTTCCAGCTACCTGATCACGCACCTGGTGATGATAGGCCAGGTACTCAATGGGGTAAGCTTTGGCTTCATTATTTTGTACTACCAACAAAGCTTGTTGCTCTGCATTTACCTTGTTTTCTGCAACGCCTTTAAAAACCAGATTCTCTGGTTCTTTAAACATTTGTTCGGCAGTAAGCTTAAAATTGAAGAGGTATATGATGCCGATTGAGATAAGACTTATTATAATTGGCCAAATAATTTTTTTTGCATGTATGATATAACTTAAACCACTGAGGGTAATTAATATAAAGAATAAGCGGAATGCCCATCTGTAGTTATGAAGAAAGTAGGCGATATCCAGCGTATCACTTTCCTGGCTTCCGGGCATAGGCATAATAAAGTACACCCTCAGAAATTCAATTAGCGCTAAGCTTAATAATCCTACATAGAAAAATCTCTTCATCAATTAATCACTTTAGTTTTTTACTGAACATCCATTTCAAGAAATCAGGTTCAGCAAAGGCATTGTTCCAACTGTCGTGATTTACGCCCGGATACTCCGTGTACTTGATGTTTCCATTAACGGCTTTCAAAGCTTCCATCATATTTCGCGACCAATCTACTTTCACAACCGCATCATCAGCGCCATGAAAATTCCAGATAGGCATATGTGCAATTTTGGCTGCGGTGTTTACATCTGCTCCACCACATATCGGTGCTGCTGCTGCAAATCGATTGGGAAAACGGGCAATCAAATCCCAGGTACCAAAGCCACCCATGGAAAGTCCGCTAACATAAATCCTTTGCTTATCAATCGCTTCTTTGTTTTCGATTTCATCCAAAAGGGCAATAACTGCCGCCATAGGAGGTGTAGGATTTTCTTTTAATGTATGTGTTGTAAATCCCCTGTCGAAATCTACCCACCATAAATCTTTGGGGCATTGAGGAATCAATACATAGGCTGGAAAATCTTTCCTGTTCTTTTCATCGAGTAATAAATCGCTGATGTATTTCAGCTGCGCTTCATTATCATCACCCCGTTCACCCGCACCATGTAAAAATACCAACAGCGGATACTTCTTACCTTTCTTTATTTCATGAGGTTTGAGCAGGCGGTAGGGGAGCTCAGAATCTCCGTTTTGGAACACATGCTTTTCAAATACAGCTGTATTTGATTGGGCCTTCAGGCTCAGATTGAATAGCATCATAATAATGCTGGGGTAAATGATTTTTTTCATGCAATAAAGTTAATGGCTTTAGTATACTTGCAAGATGTTGCAAACAGAAGTTTTCGGCCATCAGTGGAATTTATTTCCTCAAAAAGCAGCTTACATGCCTGCTTTGAAAACTTTGCTTATGGCCGATTTGCATTTGGGTAAGGTGAATCATTTCCGCAGGTCGGGCATACCGATACCACAAGCCGCCAACGACAAGAATACCGAAAGACTGATTGATTTATTGAACCAGGTAAAGCCCAAGCGCTTTATTATTTTGGGTGATTTGTTTCACAGCGATTATAATCCGGAGTGGGAGGTATTCGGACAAATCAGAAAACATTTTGCCAGCATAAGTTTTGAGTTGGTAAAGGGTAATCATGATGTGATGAGCCGATATCAATATGATAAGCATGAAATTCTGCTGCATGAATCGCAATTGCAAATTGAAAATTTATTGCTGAGTCATGAACCCTTGCAAGAAGCAAGAGAGGGCTTGTTTAATGTATACGGACATATACACCCTGGCGTACGGCTGAAAGGAAAGGGAAGACAAAACGTTACATTACCTTGTTTTTATTTTACAGAACAGGAGGCCTTATTGCCGGCATTTGGTTTGTTTACAGGATTATACCGCATACAGCCGAAGAAAAATGATAAAGTTTTTGTTATTGTGGAGGATAAGGTAATGAATATTGCATGAGAAATTTTTTAAATATTGTCCTTATTAATGTATTGATAGTAATACAATTGCAGGCACAGGACAGCCTGCGCATGAAGTTGCTCTTCTTTGGTGATATCATGCAACACGATTCTCAAATTCAGGGCGCTTATGATGCAAAACGCGGAGTGTATGATTACACTTCCTGCTTTGAACCCTTGCGCGAACTTTTCAGCACGGCAGATTTGGTGATTGGTAACCTGGAACTCACCCTTGCCGGTCCGCCTTACAAAGGCTATCCGCAATTTTCAGCGCCTGATGCGCTTGCAGTAGCATTAAAAGATGTGGGCGTTGATGTTTTAGTTACGGCTAATAATCATTCGCTCGACAGAAGAAAGCAAGGATTGGAGCGCACAATCGATGTGCTGGATAGTTTGGGTTTTTATTATACCGGCACTTTCAAAAATGCAGAAGAGCGGGCGCAGAAGTACCCACTCATTATTGAGCAAAATGGTTTCAGACTTGCCTTGCTCAATTATACTTATGGCACCAATGGCATTCCGGTTACCAAGCCCAACGTGGTAAACCTTATTGATACAGCGCAGATAGCGCGTGACCTACACAAAGCCCGCACACAAACACCTGATGCCATCATAGTTTTTATGCATTGGGGCAATGAGTATGAGCGCGCTGCTTCCAAGGCACAAAAAGATTTGGCCGGTTTTTGTTTTGATAAAGGTGCTACCATGGTGATTGGCGCACATCCGCATGTTTTGCAGCCTGCAGCTTTTCATCCGGATAAGAATCAATTGGTAGCATATTCTTTAGGTAATTTTGTTTCTGGTCAGCGGGTGCGTTACCGCGATGGGGGCATGTTACTAGAAGTTGATTTGTTGAAAGTGAACGATAGCATCCGTAAAACTTCAATAGCCGATGCAGGGTATCATTTGGTCTGGGTGCATCGGGAAGCAGCAGGCAACCGTGCTTATAAAATGATACCGGTACAATGTACAGAGCAGTATGATGATGTTTTAACAGATAAGAGCGTTCATGAGCAGTTGAAAGTTTTTGCTGATGACTCCCGCGCCTGGCTGGGCAAGTATAATGTGAACATTCCAGAATTGAACTGGCCTGCACCTGTTACTAAAGTTTTACTTGAATCCATTGTTGAACAGGATACACTTACCAACCAACAATATGCCGTGCAGTTTTTTACTTCCTCGCAAAAGCTTGTTTTGGATTTACTTCCTGAGCATCTAAGGCCGCTCATGTTTACGAAACTTACAACAGAAGGACTCACCAAATATTTTATCGGAAAGTTTTCAAGTAAAGCAGAAGCCGAGCAATACAAACAGGAATTAATCCGGCTTACAGATTTTAAAGATGCTTTTGTGCTGGAGTGGAAGCCTTTTGTAGAAGATTGATGGAACTTTTACCTGCGAAAAAAAGTATTAACTTTGATAAGTAATATATAATATATGCGAACTATCAGGGTTTCTATATCAGATTTCGATTCAGATAAATTTGGCATCAAAAGAGATGATATTTCTTTTGACGAGTTTGTTGCATTGATAAGTAAGGAATTATCCCGCCAAACCCTGAATAATTGCATTGAGCTTGCAGATAAATATGGACTTGCTAAGATGAGCATGGAAGATATCAGCAAGGAAGTTAAAGCCGTGAGAGACGATGCAAAAAATCGTGCTTGACACTAATGTATTGGTTTCAGGTTTGATTCAAACCAGCTTTCCTTATTTAATTATTCACGATTTAATCATTGAAAGAAAGGTATTGCTATGTATTTCTAAAGAGTTGTTTCGTGAATATTATCTTGTTTTAAACAGAGATAAGTTTAGTAAATATCCTGATTTTAAAGGCCGTGCAGATTTGTTGCTTGCTGATATTGAGTTAATTGCTCAACCTTATCTTCCGGTGAATAAGGTAACTGTAATTTCTGATAAAGATGACAATAAGTTACTTGAGTTGGCAGAAGAGGCTAATGCAGACTACCTAATAACCGGCAATACAACTGATTTTACTATGGAGACCTATAAAGGCACTAAGATTGTAAGTCCAAAAGTGTATTGGGAGAACTATAGACCAACCTGATTTACATAATAATACCTTTTTGTTTAAATAGTTCTTCCAGAATGCTTTCCTCTTCCTTTGAAAGATTTACATCAAATTTAAGTGATTCTTTTTTTGTGTTAATTTCTAATTTTCTACAAAGCTTCCCCGTAGCAATGGGAGTGTTATTATAGTCTGGAAGTATGTTAATATTCTTAATTGAGCCCCATTCAAGTTGAAATTCTTTTCGTCCTTTGTGAATTACAATTAAGTTTTCCAAGAATTTAATTTGACCAGCACTTGAATTATTTGATAAGACATGATTTATCCCTAGAATAGCAATGAGAAATACGGCTACACTTGTTGTAAAATATACCCATGCCGGAACATCCCATCTTTTGTAAAGCGAATCTCCGCTACCTACTGGGCCACTAATCATAGAGCCTAGCAGAATTACAAATACAACTACATAGATATAACTGACTATCTTGTGAAGAATCCTTTTTTTGTAGTTCACAATTTCAATAGTTATTATTTCTTCTTCCATTTTTAAAATATTTGCAATCACCTCGTACTAAACACAACCCCCAGTGAAATTTCAAATCCGGTGAAATCGATGCGCGCATTGCTATAATCAAGATTGATGTTTTGAATCTCGCCTGCGCTGTTAACTGCGCGGTAAGAACCGCTCAAGGGAAACTTCGCATTGCCCATCAGGTAATTACCTTCAAGCGTAATACCAAATTGCCGGTTCACATAAAAAGTAAACTCAGTACCAAAGTGAAAACCAAACCCGGGGTTGTTGCTGAAATTCAAATTTGCATTTACAATTTCCCAGTTTTCACTTTCGCGCAACAGCCGGTCTATATTGCCGTAATTCAGTTTATTGTCGAATCCATAAAAAGCAAAGCCACCGCCCTTAACTTTCCAGGTAAGACTTTGTCCGCTTAAGCCAAATACAAGTTCTGCCGGCACAAACAA
>DAOLDI010000183.1:0-5116 GCA_035327445.1 Cyclobacteriaceae bacterium
TCAAATCTTTCAAAAACTGTAAATTATGAAGCAAAAATTTTATCTCATTTTATTATTCATGCTGCCATGCATAGTAATGGCACAGGATGACAAACCGCAGGCTAAGACTGACTCTGTCAAGAAGGAAGCACCAAAGAAAAAAGACCTGCCACTTGAAGCTGAAAGAAAAATCAGAATTCAATCAACAGAAGGTACATGGTTATCATTGGATGTAAGTCCTGATGGCAAAACCATTGCATTCGATTTTATGGGAGATATTTATCTCTTGCCCTTTAGCGGAGGTAAGGCTGAACGATTTACCTAAGGCCTGGCTTTTGATTCTCATCCCAAATTTAGTCCGGATGGTAAGCACATTCTTTTTATATCCGACCGCAGCGGTGGAGAAGGTGTATGGTATTTTTCTTTAGATAAAAAAGATTCAGTGCAGCTTACCAAAGGCAATACAGATTCTTATCAATCAGCCGAATGGACACCCGATGGTAATTACATTGTGGTATCTAAAGGCAGAAGAAATCTGAAATTGTTTCTGCATCACAAAGATGGTGGCGGTGGCGCATCGCTCATCAGCAAACCAGATAACCTGAAAGTAATTGAACCTGCTTTTGGTAATAGCGACAGGTACATTTGGTATTCGCAGCGCAATGCTGCATGGAATTATAATGCGCAGTTGCCACAGTATCAGATTGCTCGCTATGACAGAGAAACAGGTGAATCTGAAACCATGACTTCGCGCTATGGTTCTGCCTTTACGCCAACCTTATCGCCTGATGGCAAATGGCTGGTTTATGGGTCAAGGCATAATACCCATACCGGATTAATCATTCGTGATTTAGCAAGCGGTGAAGAGCGTTGGCTGGCATACCCGGTTCAACGCGATGAGCAGGAGTCAATCGCACCGCTGGGTGTTTTGCCTGCTATGTCTTTTACACCAGATAGTAAAGAAGTGGTGGCCTCTTATGGCGGAAAAATCTGGAGAATTCCTGTAGCCGGTGGTAATGCCATAGAAATACCTTTTGAAGTTGATGTTGAATTAGAGTTAGGTGCGCAATTGGATTTTAAATATCCGATAAGTGATGATAAAGAAATGGTGGTTACCCAAATTCGTGATGGAGTGGTTTCACCCAATGGCAAGCAATTAGCATTTACTGCCCTTGACAGATTATACATCATGGATTTACCTAATGGCACACCGCGCAGGGTAAGCAATTTCAATTTTACAGAAGCCATGCCAGCCTGGAGCCCTGATGGTTCGCAACTGGCCTGGGTTACCTGGGAAGAAAATAACGGAGGCAGTTTGTATAAAATCAATTACAAACTGAAAGCAGCTAAACCACAAAAGCTTACCAGCAGTTCAGCCATTTATGCTGAGCCGGCCTGGTCATACAAACAAAACAGAATTGTATTTCTGATGGGTCCAACTCAGTTTTTAAAAGATGCACATGGTCCGGGCGCATTCAAATCGAGAGAAAACATTGCCTGGATTTCTGGTGATGGTGGTTCTGTCAACATCATTGGAAAATCAAATGGCAGAAGTACACCTCACTTCACTAAAGGCGATGACCGTATTTACATGTATCATAATCAGAAAGGTTTGCTTTCTATACGTTGGGATGACACCGATGAGAAAACACATTTAAAAGTAACAGGTATCATGACTTATGGTACAGTTGCTGATGAGCACGACCATGTAAATCATTGCATGTTAGTAGAATCAGAAATGGAACCGCAGCGCGAACCATCAAACGCAACGCTTGTGATGATTGCACCCGAAGGTGACCAGGCGCTGGCGCAAATCAACAATGAAATTTATGTAGTAACCATACCCAAAATAGGAGGAGAGGCGCCAAAGATTTCAGTGGCCGATCCGGCTGCCGCGCAATTCCCGGCACGTAAGCTTACTACTATTGGCGGTCAGTTTGCTTCATGGAGTGATGATGCAAATAAAGTGTATTGGTCAATTGGCAATGCTTTCTTTACTTATGATATCGCGCAAGCAAAAGCTAAAGAAGAGGAGATAAAGAAAAAGAAAGCTGAAGAAGCCAAAGCAAAGCAGGAAGGTAAAACTGAAGAGAAGAAAGAAGGCAACGATAAGAAAGATGATACTTACAAACCTGATGAATTCAGGGTTAAAGTAAATGTGCAACGAGATATACCTAACGGAAAAGTTTTGCTGCAAGGTGCGCGCATCATCACCATGAAGGGAGATGAAATTATTGAGAATGGAGATATCCTGATAGAGAACAACCGCATAAAGCAAGTAGGTGCTTCAGGTTCTATCAGCACAGATGCAAGCGTACAGAAAATGGATATGAAAGGAAAAACCATCATTCCTGGTTTTGTTGATACGCACTCGCATATGTGGCCACAATGGGGTTTGCATAAAAATGAAGTATGGATGTATGCAGCCAATCTTGCTTATGGTGTAACTACAACCCGCGATCCGCAGACTGCAACAACCGATGTACTTACTTATGCTGACATGGTGGATGCCGGCATAATTCCCGGTCCGCGTATTTATTCAACTGGTCCTGGTGTTGGATTCTGGGCCTATAATATCAAAGACCTTGACCAGGCGCGCAGCGTATTGAAGCAGTACTCAGAATACTACAATACCAAAACCATCAAGATGTATCTCACAGGTAATCGTCAGCACAGGCAGTGGATAATCATGGCAGCAAAAGAGCAACAGCTTATGCCCACTACCGAAGGAGGTCTTGATTTTAAATTGAATGTAACGCAGATACTAGATGGTTATCCGGGTCATGAGCATTCATTCCCTATCTATCCTTTGTACAAAGATTTTACAACTCTTGTTGCCAAATCAGGAACAACTTACACGCCTACATTACTGGTATCATATGGCGGACCCTGGGCAGAGAATTATTTCTATGCCACAGAAAAGGTAAACAGCGATCCGAAGTTGAATTATTATACACCTAAGTCAGAGTTGGATGCAAAGTCGAGAAGAAGACCAGGATGGTTTATGGAAGAAGAGCATGTATTTTCAAGACATGCAGAGTTTTTGAAAGACCTTGTGCCTGCAGGTGGTAATGCAGGTGTTGGTTCACACGGACAGTTACAAGGGCTTGGCTATCATTGGGAATTGTGGGCTATGCAATCAGGCGGATTGTCTGAACACGATGCCTTAAAAGTAGCTACCCTGCACGGTGCAAAAGCCATTGGTTTAGATGGAGATTTAGGAAGTATTGAAGCAGGTAAACTTGCCGACTTAATCATACTTGATTCAAATCCATTGCAAAATATTCGCAACACCAATACCGTGAATAAAGTGATGAAGAACGGAAGACTGTATGATGGCAATACTTTGGATGAAGTATATCCTAACCCAAAGAAAGCATCATTCAACTGGCATCAGGCTGCACCAACAGCCACTTTGCCTGGTGTGAGATAAAATAAAAATTCAGTAAAGTAAAAGGCGCGGAATTACCTGCGCCTTTTTTATTGATGATAAATTGCTGTTAGATTTAATTACTGCTTCAAAATTAAATGAGTTTTTCGCGAGGAAGTAAATTCAATTATTGCGGAGTTGCATACTTAAAAATCGAGTTAAAAATTTTATATTTGATTAACAAAAACAAAATTATGCGTACAGCCGATTTAAGGTTAGAATTACATAAAATTATCGATGAAGTCAAAGACGAGCAAATACTTCAGGCTATTCACCTCATGTTGAGTTCTCAGGTCGGAATATTTGCCCACACTACAGAAGGGAAGTCATTGACAAAAGATGAGTTTGATGAATTGCTACAAGCCTCTGAAGAAGATATTCAATACGGCCGTTTAACTACCCAGGAAAAACTTAAAGAAGAAATTAAGACTTGGCGAAAGAAGTAATCTGGACTGCCCAGGCAAAATCTGATTTGCAAAAGATTTATGAGTTTAATTCTCCAATATTGGGAGAAGAAAAATCATTTGAATTGATTAAATCAATACTTGAAAAGACTGAATTGCTTTATGGAGAACTTACTGGAGGCACAAGGTATATTAGTAAGTTAAATCCTGAAATTGCTTATCAAAAGTTAATCCTTGGAAATTATATTATCATATTTAGAAGAGCAGAAGAAGTTATATATGTCAATAAGATTTTTGATGCACGTCAGAATCCTTCTAAACTAAATCTTTAGATTAATTTTTTCATTCTTGAATCAACAACAATCATCTGTTATCAACTACATCCTCCTTCACCAAAGTCCAAAGTAAAGCAGAAAGGGCTAATGCAATAGCGCAAATAATGAAGATGAGATTTTTGTTTCCGTAGGCTTGTATTAACTGGCCGAATCCAAAACTTACAATCAATTGAGGCAGTACCACAGAAAGATTGAAGATGCCCATAAACAAGCCCATCTTCTTTTTATCCACTTTCTCTGTCATGATAGCGAAAGGAAGACTCACTGTCGCTGCCCAGCCAATTCCGGCAATACCCATGCAGATGTAAAGCACAAGTGGGGTGAAAGCAAAAAATACAATTCCAGCATAAGCTACTGACATTATAAACATACAAAGTGTATGTACTTTTACGCGGCCTAATTTACTGGCTAATGGTTCTAACACACTTGCAGGTAAAATGAAACCCACTGTATTCAAAATTGCGAATGAAATGGCTATGACTTGTCCCGTTGCATCATTGCTCATGGGTTCCATTACATTGCTGATATAAGCGTACATATACACAAACATGGTCTGCACACCCAGCCAGCAAAAGCCGTGTGCGAAATAGATGCGATAGAGCTGCTTGAAATTGGTTTGTGTACTTGTTGCAGCAATTTGATTATCCGCCTGACTAATAATTAGTTCTTTTGGTTCAGTAATAAAGAGGGGAGGTAGAATTGAAAAAATTAAAACCAGACCAACTCCAAAATAGATGAGTGTATAATTACCCATGCTTGCACCAATTACATAAGCCAATACGCCAAACATACCCGAGATGGTTTGCATCCAGGTATAACCTTTGGTGCGCTTTTCACCTTCGGGAGTTACATCAGCAATAATAGAACGGGTAGGGTTGAAGCTGATGTTGATGGCCAGGTCAAGCGTAAGTGCTATCATGATGGCCATGATGAATACGTTAATACCGCTCAACTCACTTAATGCACCA
>DAOLDI010000184.1:0-5112 GCA_035327445.1 Cyclobacteriaceae bacterium
TGCTTATTATTCTTTATCCTATTATGCTCAGGCAGTTGTAGTGATGATCACGACCAGCATTGCGGAGTGGATAATCCCATTGAAGACTTGAGTTGGCTGGCTGAAAGAGTGGAAGAAATAGAAGATTCAGAACTTGCTGAGTTTTTCTACATCACCAAGGCAAGTTATAAACTGAAAACAGTATTCATCATTAAAAATTGTTGTCCCTTTTGTGCTTCAGTTTATTCCGTTCACGATTGTTCGGGCAAATACCTGGGTAATATCGGAACTGGAAAAAATGATATTGATCAGTCTAAGTTAAAAAATGAGACATTGATTTGGGAGCACACCAACACAGGATGTAATGTTTAAAGCTTTGTTTGCTATTAGATTCCCAAATGAGTTAAGTAGTGATCAGTATGATTAGGGAAATATATAAGGCTCATCTACCGATAGGCTGATATTATATGTATTCCCTTCATACAAAAAGCTTGCATCTAAGTTCAGCACCATGAATTTACATTGATCTGTACGCTCTATCATGTACGAAGCTTCCGCTTTGATCAACTCTTCAGGTTTGGTACCAATTGTAATCCATCCATCTTGACCCATGATATTCAATTCGCGCCTGGCCGAGCTTTTTACTTCTAACAAATTGAGCGGACTTCTTGAAACTAATAACTGCTCCCACTCTTCTTCCTTAAGCCGCGACATTTCTGAATTACTGATAAATAATTCCCATGATTCTCCCCAATTAATGGACACATTATCATTGCTGATATTGATGGCAAAAGATCCATCTTTGCTGATTGCATAGATGAAATCAAGATTTATCCCTGAGTTGGGCTCAATATTGGTATTTGGCGTTTGGGCAATTTCATTTACCCTCCAATGTCTTAGTCCGGCAAAAGAATAGCATATCGGATCAACTTCTTCCAATTCAGTGCAAGCCATAAAATTCATGCTAATTGCAGCCATTAAAGCCAGAGCTATCGCAGCAAAAATATTTCTCATATTCCCTTTACTTCGTTAACCATTAATAAATTACAATTTACTAAAAATTAGCAAGCATTGAATTTGTAACTACTCTTCTATTCATTTATTCTAATGTAATTATTTCGGCTAGCGTCTGTTGAAATAGTGTAAGCTCAAGATACCAGCCCTTTATATTGTTTTGAATTTCAAGCAACAATTTATACCTTAAGCCATCATTTCAGATTTTACACCTATGCGATTAAGCTATTTAGTTCTTTCATTACTTGTACTTACAGCATGCAGTACAGAATATAAAACAACAGAAGCCAGCATTACTGAACTTGAAATTGTTAATTCTGCAGACAATAACAGTCACTTTATGGTTAGCATTGAATACACAGTAGATGGCAAGCAGTACACAGATAAGTTTAAAGTTTATCAGCGTGAACTTGTAGAAGATGAGCTAAGTACTCCCCATCCGGGTATCAAGTTTGATATTCAGTACAACACAGCTAATCCAAATAAGAACAAGATTAAATACCAGGTAAAAGCAAAACCTGCCGACTCATAATGATGTAAGTTATGCGGCATTTTTCTTTGATGCTATCCAGTTATCCACTTTCCGTTCCAATATTTCCAAAGGCATAGCACCGCCATCCAGGATTGTATCATGAAACTCACGGATGTCGAACTTTGCACCTAACTCATTTTCTGCTTTGGCCCGTAACTCTTGTATTTTCAACATGCCAATTTTATAAGCTGTGGCTTGTCCGGGTACTACCATGTAACGCTGCACTTCTGCCTTGATAGCACCGGGAGCAATAGATGAATTCTCTGAAAAATACCTGATGCCATCTTCCTCTGTCCAGCCTTTTGAATGCAAGCCGGTATCAACCACCAAACGTATGGCTCGCCAGATTTCATTCACCAATCTTCCGAAATCATAATACGGATTTTGATAGCCACCCATTTCTTTGGCAAGAATCTCTGAGTACAAAGCCCAACCTTCTACATAAGCTGTATAACGACTTTGAGTTCTGAACTTAGGAACTGATTCCAATTCCTGCGCAATTGAAATTTGCATATGATGCCCCGGGTTACCTTCATGATACGCTACACCTTCCATGGTAGATTTAGGCATCGCCTTCATATCTGAAAGATGCGCGTAGTAAACTCCGGGTCTTGAGCCATCAATTGTTCCGGGATTATAATGTTGCGGTGCTCCATCCTGCTCACGAAAAGCTTCTACCCTTTTCACGATCAGATCTGCTTTTGGAAGTATGCCAAAATATTGCGGTAATTTCTTTGTGAGTTCATCTAAATACATTTTTGATTCGTCTAAGTACGCCTGGCGACCTTCATCTGTATTCGGAAAGAAAAATTGCGGATCTGTATTGACGAATTTAAAAAATGCTTTGAGGTCTCCCTTAAATCCAACTTTGTCTTTTATCTCCAGCATCTCCTTTTGAATTCTGGCTACTTCACTTAATCCTATTTGATGAATTTCATCTGCAGTAAGATTGGTTGTGGTAGAAACACGAAGCATGAAATTGTAAAAGTCTTCTCCATTTGGATGTCTGCTTACACCTGTAGGCTTTTCTTCAGCTTTCGGAAGTTCTGCTTCTAGCCAGGCAAGCAAGTTATCATAAGCCGGTTTATAATTTTCGATCAGCGCTTTACGGGTTCCCTCCTGCAAGAGTTTTTCCATATCCGGATCAAGGTCATCTCTTTCTTTTAGTGATGCTATTTTGCTTAAGGCATCAGCCCAAAGCGGTGATTGTTTATCACTATCCGAAAAAGGTACACCTTCTGTTAAAGCATTCGTTTGTTTGATAAGTACTTCAAAAGCAAACTTAGGAGGTCTTATATCTGCTTCCGTCTGCTCCTTTGCCCGCTCAACTAATTGGTTGATTGCCCTGCCTGATTCTTTTATTCTATTGATATAGGCTGTCATGTCTTCCAGGCTGTCAACCCTGTGAAAGTTGATCAAGAATTGAGGTAAACGTGTATGCATACCGCGCATCTGACTGAAAATATAACTCAGGTTTTTGTATTGTAAACTTTCCTTTGCCTGATTGTACTGGTATATCCAGAGATCGTAAGAAATCTTATCATCAGCATTCAGCTCACTGTATTTGAAATTTTCTTGTAATTCATTAACGCTTGCTTCAAACCAGGCCAGTTCAGCTTCTTCAGCTTCCAGGCTCATATCATCAATCTGATCATAAAGATCTTTTCTTCCCAATGAAGTCAATTGCATCGGACTACGCTGCAGCATTTCTTCATACCTGGCATCGAACCATGCATTCAATTCTTTGCTGATATCTCTTTCCTCTTTCTCTGAAACAGTGCAGGATAAAAAACTGAAAATGATAATGAATACAAGCACAAAGCTTAATGATCGTCTGATGTGTAGCATGTGAAATGGTTTTAAGTGAGAAATTGATGATGAAAGCAATGTAACGATTTGCTCAATAAAGCATATCTCAAATTTTATAACTGGTCTAATGGCTTTCTGACGTGCGCCTGATGTCTAGACCTCTTCATTTCAGATGGGGTTTGACCTGTAACTTTTTTAAACTGGGCCGATAAATGGGCAACACTGCTATACCCTAACCTATCAGCAATTTCACTCAGGTTCAGTTCATCGTAAAACAAGAGCTCTTTGGCTTTCTCTATTTTTTGCCGGATGATGTATTGCTCTAAAGTGATGCCTTCTACTGATGAAAACAGGTTGCTAAGGTAATTGTATTCATAGTGTAAAGCTTCAGATAATATATCCGACCAATTGTGTTTTCTGTCTAGTCTTTCTGAATGATGTATCAATTGAATGATTTTGTTTTTCATGGCTTCAATCATTCTTGCTTTACGGTCATCTATGCGCTCAAAGCCTAAGGCCTTTAGTTCATTATCAATAGTCTGAAGTTTATCTGAGTCAATATTATTCTCTTTCAATTCAACTTCTCCCAGAACAACTTTGCTGATTTGCAATCCTGATTTCTCGAAAACCTGCTGAACGGCCATTACGCAGCGCTTACAGACCATGTTTTTGATATAGAAAGTTGTCATATGTCAATTTGCTTACAATAATAACATCGGCAAAGTTCATTTATGCCACATCAACATTAAATGTAATTTATTCAATAAATTCTGTAAACACTTCAACTTATTGAAAGTTCGCGTTAATAATTCTGGTCATTTACCTGGTTCATTAAAATCACAAAAAAGGAAACAGCGCTACCTTATAGATGACGCTGTTTGCACTTTAAAGATATTTAACAATTAGCCGAAGCTGAATGCACCCACTAAATTCAATAACACAGCTAAAACAAGAAGGGGGCACACGTATCTAATAAAAAATACATATACGTTTTGTGCCCATTTAGCTTTTCGGAAAAGGGGCGAACCCTCTCCGAGTTCGTTTACGAGGTCCTTTATATTCATTTTCCATCCTGCATAAACACAGGTGCTAAAGGCAACAACTATTATAAAAAAGGTGCCGAAGTAGTAATCAAGAATTGATAGGAAACCACGGTTCAGGTTGCCAATCTTGTCAGCAAAAACAGTAGCGGAGGCTTCAGAAAGAAAGACAAAGGCCATCTGCTCATTGCTTTTTTCTACGCCTATGAATGTGTTGTCTGCTCCATCCCTAAGTTCTGATTCCCATTGGTCAATTTTACCTTGTTTTACATTGTCGCTAAAAACCACTTGGTAGTAATTGTTTACAGGTTCAACATTGGCTGCCACAGCGTTCAAATCTAATCCACGCAGTGTCATGTTTGTGAAATACGATGAGCCTCCAGATGATAGTGCTGCAGGAACACCCACAATAAAAGCAAACACGCCAATTAGTATGGAGGCCTTTTTGCGTTTCCATTTTTTCTCATCGATGAAATAAGAAGCTGGTACTTCAAGCATAGATATGGTAGAGGTAATAGCAGCCACCATGAGGATAAGAAAAAATACAGCGCCAACTATTGAGCCTCCCGGAATTGCGCGGAACACTTCAGGTAAAACCTGAAAGACAAGTGTTGGTCCGGCCTCGGGCGATTTTCCAAACGCAAAGACTGCAGGGAAAATCATCAATCCGGCAAGCAACGCAACAGTGGTATCCATAAGACCTACCCAGACGGCACTACTTACAATGTTTGCTTGTTT
>DAOLDI010000185.1:0-5107 GCA_035327445.1 Cyclobacteriaceae bacterium
CCTCAAGTGGTTCTATGAATGGTAGCGTAGAGAAAATGAAGTTGTTTGGAGAGAAGATAGGGATGGCTTTTCAGATTAAAGATGATTTGTTTGATTATGGCGAAAGCGAAATAGGAAAACCTTTAGGCATTGATATTAAAGAAAAGAAAATGACGCTACCACTTATTTATGCCTTACAAAAAAGTTCCTGGCTGGAGCGCAGAAGAATCATCAGCATTGTGCGCAATGAAAGCGATAAGCCAAAGAAAGTAAAAGAAGTTATTGACTATGTGAAGGCTTCAGGCGGAATTGAATACGCCAAAGCAAGTATGAATAAATTTTACCAGGAAGCACTTGTAATTTTAAATGAGTTCCCTGACTCAGCCTATAAAACCTCTTTAGGTCAATTGGTGCAATTCACCATTGAAAGAACTCGTTAAGCTTTAACTTCTGATTTTTCAAGAAATAAAGTTTGCGTAGGGTAGGCAAACTCAATACCACGTTTCTCAAATTCTTCAAATATGCGCAGGTTAATGGCCTGTTGTATATTCATATACTTGGCATAGTCAGTTCCGGTAACAAAGTACACAGTTTCAAAATTCAGGCTGAAATCGCCAAACATGTGAAAGTGTGAACGATCGAAAGTAGCATCTTCCTGCACATCAATAATCTCCTTGATGATACCCGGAATTTCTTTGAGTTTCTCTGCGGGGGTT
The DNA here is from genome assembly GCA_035327445.1 of Cyclobacteriaceae bacterium. Classification (GTDB taxonomy): domain Bacteria; phylum Bacteroidota; class Bacteroidia; order Cytophagales; family Cyclobacteriaceae; genus DAOLDI01. Next base: position 696 of record DAOLDI010000185.1, read on the forward strand.
TGATAGGTTACGCCAATCATAAAAGAAGCCCTGCGCTTTTCCATGCGTTTAAAGTTGTGAATGCGTGAGCCTGAAAGGTAGCTGTTTGAAAAAATCAATTCCTCACCGGTAAAACTTCTGATGCGCGTTGTTTTGATACCGATTTGTTCTACCGTTCCACGTTTCTCATCTACCACAATAAAATCTCCCACTTCAAAAGGCCTGTCAAAAAATATAACAAAGTAATTAAATAAGTCGCCCAGAATGTTTTGCGCTGCAAGTGCAATAGCAATACCACCAATACCTAAACCGGTTACAATGGCCGTGATGTCATAGCCCCAGTTATCAAGTAAAAAAACAAGGCCAAGCACCCATATTACAGCGCTGATGATGACCATCATGCCTTTCAGCTGACCCAACTTAGCTTGTCCGTTATCACCTTTTAGAATTTGAACTTCGAGCGCATGACGAATGGTAGCCAGAATTAATCTGATGGCAAAGAATACAAGTAATACGACAGATACGTTGTAGAGAACTTTTTCTGCGCGGGCAGAAAGTACCAAATGAGTTGCAGCAAAGTAAAATGCACCATAATTCAATAAGGGCATTATTGCCTTCTCAGCGGCATCAATCAGGAAATCGTCAAAAGTAGTTTCTGTTTGCTCAGCAATTTTCTTGAGCCTTTTCAAAACGATATTTCTGAAAACACGCAATACAGTTAACAGCACCACAAAAATTCCAACTGCCACCAGGTAGTCTTGTACCGTGTTGTTCATGTACACCCGATCAAGAATGTGTATTTCCATGCCTAAAATCATATTGATGATGTTTTATTGCAAAGCAAAGGTAATAATGCCCGAAGGACCAGAAAATAAAATTGTCAATAAAGATAAAAGAACCGCCTTAAAAGAATAATGTCTTTACGAGCTCCGTAATTAGCTTGAAGTTTAATGATATAAAGTGAAACGAAGCAATTTGTTTGGAGGTGGAAGTTAAATCAAGAATAGATTGCTTCGTCACATCTGCGCTTATTCTTGCCCAAGTTCCTTGCAATGACGTTAAGATAGAAATTCGTTATTGCAATTACGTGTTCTTTTTACTCTTGAGATGACATTCTTTCAGTTTTTTTAGCATTCCGGATTTTAATAAGCGCACCAATGGCAATGAATAACCAAATCACATTTACCATAGCCGAAGGATAAGCCCCATACCAGGCTGTATTGACCATGAGAAAAATGCTGCCGGTAAAGTTTAACCATTGATATAAAGGTGAATTAGGACCAATGCGGTTATAACTGATCATGGCATACGCTGCTACAACTTCTGCTGAGCCAATCCAGCCGAAGAGATCAATCCAGAATTCTAAGTTCATAAGTTTATTGTGTGTTACGTAACTGTAGACCGAGTTCCTGCAATTGTGCATCGGCAATGGTAGATGGTGAATCAATCATCACATCGCGGCCTGCATTGTTCTTGGGAAATGCAATGAAATCGCGTATGGAATCTGAACCACCAAATAATGAACACAACCTGTCAAAACCAAAGGCAATACCACCATGAGGAGGCGCGCCAAATTCAAAGGCTTCCATTAAAAATCCGAATTGTTTTTTAGCTTCTTCATCAGTAAAGCCAAGTTTTTTAAACATCAGTGCCTGGGTTGCCCTGTTGTGTATACGTATGGAACCGCCACCTACTTCTGTTCCGTTAATTACCATATCATATGCATTGGCGCGTACCTTGCCGGGATCAGTTTCCAGTAAAGGAATATCTTCTGTTTTTGGAGATGTAAATGGATGGTGCATGGCATGGTAACGCCTGCTTTCTTCGTCCCAATCCAGCAAAGGAAAATCAAGCACCCAAAGCGCTGAGAATACATCTTTATTCCTGAGGCCTGATTCAGTACCCATTTGCAATCGAAGTTCATTCAATTGTTTACGTGTGCTGTTGCTTTCACCAGCCAGTATTAAGATTAAATCTCCGGGTTCAGCCTTAAATGCTTCCGCCCATTTCTTTAGATAATCCTGCGTATAAAATTTATCGACTGATGATTTGAGCGTGCCGTCACTTTCACACCTAACATAGACCAAACCCTTTGCCCCAATCTGCGGACGCTTCACAAAATCTGTGAGCGCATCAATTTGTTTGCGGGTATAACTCGCACAGCCTTTGGCACAAATACCCACAACCAATTCAGCACTATCAAATACTACAAAACCTTTTCCTGAAGTTAAATCGACTCCCCTCTCCTCCCGAAATTTCGGGAGGAAGGGGCCAGGGGTGAGGTCCTTAAGATTTTTCAATTCAACGAACTTCATCTCAAACCTTGTATCAGGTTTATCGCTGCCATAATACTTCATGGCATCGGCATAGCTCATGCGGGGCAGATCTGGAATTTCCAGTCCTTTAACTTCCTTAAACAAATACTTTACCAAGCCCTCAAAAGTGTTGAGAATATCTTCTTGCGTAATGAAAGACATCTCGCAGTCTATTTGTGTAAACTCCGGCTGCCTGTCGGCACGCAAGTCTTCATCGCGAAAGCATTTCACAATCTGATAATAGCGGTCGAAACCGGAAACCATGAGCAATTGCTTGAAAGTTTGTGGCGATTGAGGCAAGGCATAAAACTCACCATGATGTATGCGCGAAGGCACCACAAAATCGCGCGCACCTTCTGGGGTTGATTTCATTAATACGGGCGTTTCAACTTCAATAAAGTTTTGCCTATCCATATAAGCGCGCGTAGCTTGCATCATGCGGTGGCGCAATTCAAGGTTTTGCCTTACCGGATTTCTGCGCAAGTCTAAGTAGCGGTACTTCATGCGCAGTTCATCTCCGCCATCGGTATCATCTTCAATGGTGAAGGGTGGCAGCTTGGCATCATTTAATATCTGCAGTTCGCTTACCCAAAGTTCAATTTCACCGGTGGGGATTTTGTCATTTTTAGAGTGGCGTTCGTTCACTTTACCCTTTACCTGCAGCACAAATTCACGGCCCAGACTACGCGCTTTTTGCATCAATTCGGCATTGGTTTTACCTTCCTCAAAAATTAATTGTGTAATGCCGTAGCGGTCGCGCAGATCTATCCACAAAACACTACCTTTATCGCGCTGTCGCTGCACCCAGCCGCATAGTGTTGCCTCTTTATTTACATCTGTTATGCGAAGTTCTCCGCAAGTATGGGTTCGTAACATGCCCTGAAATATTTAATTCGATAATCCGTTATAAATTTGCCGCAAATCGGCATGAAATTTTCAAGGCCAAAACTAACATAAAGCATTCAAATACCTGATCAATTGAAGAACTGTACGCAAGAATTAAAATTAAGGATGTGGGTATTAGCCCGGTGCCATATGCATTACTTCAATAAATTTCTATTACTAATGCTGATCTCGAGTTTTGGTTTTACGGCAAGCTTACGGGCGCAAGACAAAGTAAAACTTGTAAAGACCAAGGTGAATGCTGCTATTACTGTTGGTTTGCCCCTGGGTTTTATGGCCATGTCTGATTCAGAACTGGCGCAGCGCTATCCATCTGTTCGCAGGCCCATTGCCGCTTTTACCGAAATTAACCGTGCAGCCGATTTCAGCATCAATACCTCTGCCACACAATGGCCCGATGCCAATATTGAAATGGCTTCCATGTTTTTCAGGACTTCCTTATTTAATTTATATGACCGTGTCGACATCATTAACGAAGGCATTCTGGAGCAATATGGCAAGCGTTATATTTTCTTTGAGTTTGAAGGCAGGGTAGAGGGCAACCGCATGGCGATTGGTCAGCAAAGTGCCATCAGAAAATACGTTTACATTTACTACCTGGTAGAGCCGGCCCGCACCCTGGTGTTTACCTTCAATACCGAAGCCAGGCAGCGACAGGAATGGCAAGGCATTGCGCAGCAGATCATGAGCAGCATACGTGTTAAATAAACCCTTCAACTTTGGAATTATACACCGATGAGTATTTCATGCGCGAAGCCCTGAAAGAGGCCGCTAAGGCGCTTGACCTGGACGAAGTACCGGTAGGCGCAGTTGTGGTAAGTGGCAAGCGCATTATTGCCCGTGCACACAACCAGGTTGAAATGCTGAAAGATGCCACTGCCCATGCCGAAATGCTGGCCCTTACGGCAGCGGCTCATCATATCGGTTCCAAATACCTGAATGATTGTACCTTATATGTAAGCCTCGAACCCTGCAGCATGTGTGGTGGTGCCATGTTTTGGTCGCAGATTGGCAGGATTGTATTTGGCGCTGATGACCTGCAAAGAGGCTATCACCTGTTGAAAGGGCAGGTTATCCATCCTAAAACAGAAGTTGTAAAAGGGGTGTTGGCAGCCGAAAGCCTTGCCTTGCTGGAACAATTTTTTCAAAGACTGCGAAAAGGCTGAAAATCACATTTTTTTAAACTATTAAGCAGCCCGGCCTGTTGATACATTG
>DAOLDI010000186.1:0-5103 GCA_035327445.1 Cyclobacteriaceae bacterium
GATTTATCCATGTCAAAGTGCCCGACTCGTACCAAGCACCGGCAAAACCTCCGCGATTGTAATAATATATTTGCTGACGTTCGGCATCTATGCGCAGAGATGGATATCCGCTGAGTAATTCATTGAAATCATATTTTTTAGCGGATGGGTTATAGATATAGATATTTGACCACTCGTTTGAAATAGCTGAAATACTAACCAGCGCGAGGTCCTGGTAACCATCAAAGTTAAAGTCGTCTAACCTGAAAATACTTTCCGGGTGTTCCAGTCTGAAGCTTTCTTCATAATCTATTTCCCCGCTCAATTCAAATTCCTGATAGCGGTAGTTACCCAAAAAAACACGAGCCATCTGTTCTGCAAAATTCAGCTCAAGCTGAAAAGTAATATCAGGATGAATATTGATGTCGAAAGTAAAAATTCCGTAATCGGCATTGTGCAGTTCATCAACAAGTAATTCATCTGCACTTTCATCCAATGTCTGCAATTGACTTGGACCAAAGTCAGACTTTTCGGATTGAGGTGCAGAAGTACAGCCTATTGCAAATAAAACAAATAAAGAAACCCATTTCCTCATTACAATTATCTTCATTTTGATATTAAAAAAAAGAAAACCACATCAGATAGAAACCTGATTAATAAGGGCAACAGTGAATATGCTCAACAGAAACCAACCAATAAATCCTTCCACAATACATAAATACCTGGCTACTCCTTTAGTTGGAATATCACCAAATCCAAGTGTAGTAAAAGAGTTGAGACTTAAAGTAATGGCATTTAGTAAACTCAATAAAAAACCACCTAAAAGAACCATAAAAGGTTTTAAATAGCCTTTTGATTTTCTTTGATAGAAATCTTTAAAATCTCTGAGAAGTTTAGATTTTTTCGATAGGTCCCACTCAGACGGAAAAATGAAGAATACCAAACCGAAGAAAAATATAACGTAAATAGAGTTTACTATAGCAAGTGCAGGATCCGTTCCGTGGTCGGTATAAACTTTCATTAACCTATTGATCTTCCAACTGAAGTAAGCTCTGAATCCTCCGTTTTTCTCATAATTATGTTTTAGCATTAATCCATAAAGGTCTTTCATTTCTGAAAAGCAACCATTGACTGAAAAGATATCTCCACTGTATTTAAAGATGTTTAAAAGCATTTGATAAGTTCTGATTAATTCGTTAAACGAATTGATATTCTCCAAATCGCCAGGCACTAATTCATTATAAATATCATCTACTTTCGCAGTCCATCCTGTAGTTCTATATTGAATATTTGCCACCCTTCTTCCCGCAAACTGATCCCAATTAATCTTAATATTATTCAAGTATTCAGGTAAAATTATATCTGATAGAAATATTAAGCGACTTAGTTTGTTTTCTAAAAAGACAAAGCGGTCGGAAACTTTTAATCCACTAAAATGTAAATAGACCTCAAGTTCATTATTCGAAAAATCAAAAACCTTACATTCACTTCTAATTCGTAATAAGGAATGGTAACCTGCATTCACTTTGAATATATTATTTTTAATACTTATTGAGTTTAGACTTGGTGCAGAAATAGAAAAATCAGTTGCTGAAAGCTCATTTGAATACCTCTTTAATGTATCGAATTTTTGGATGCTACTTTCAAAAAAAACTTTCTCTTGTCTACGCTTTGCTAATATAACGTTGACTGGAATATGATAAAACTCGTTATAATTGGCATCAAAATTAAACTGACAATTCTCGATCAATAAACTGCCACCAGATTCATTTATTGTATTAATATAAAAATAATCATTGAAAAATGAATCCTTTATATCAATTCCACCACGTACACGATTTATACGAATACCTGAATTGAAAATTGAATTTTTAATTATAAAAATTAAACTATTGATTTCATGATTAGGAATTTCAATTCGTACAGCCTTGCTGAAATGAAAATTTTGAAACCAATAAACATACTGATTAGTAGGTATACCTGCTATCAAAACTTCTTTATCAATAAGAATTCTACCATCAAGTAGCGGAATATCAGGAATGTTATTTTTAAGATATTCACTTAAGTCATCGCCAAACATTGGAAATAAATCATCAATCAAAATTTCTTGAGTATTGTCAATTACAATTAATGTATCCCCAGTATTAAAAAATGAGTTTTTAAATACTTCAGTTAATCTGACTTGTGCAAAGGAATTTGTAAATACTATAAGGCTGAATAAAGCCAACAATGAGCCTCTCATAAAGTTTGGTTTTATAATGAAAGGTATCGCTTTATAAAAGTAACTGCAATAGTAGATACCCGATTTTAGTAAGTACTTTTAAATTCGATTGATTTCTCATTAAATCCTAAAACCAAAGGCATCTCAAATCTTCTCCTACCCATAGCATACTCAATCCCTGCCAACAAATGCTGCAGGAAAAGCTCTTCATTATAGCTGGCTTCGGTATGGCCCATGGCGGTATAGAAGGCGCGGCCTCCATCGTAATTGTGCCACCAGGAAATGGGATGATATGCGCCATTCTTGCCTCCGTTGTAACTTGATTCATCGATGTAAAGCAATACATTGATATCAGGATTGATGTCTTTAAAATTGTACCACTCATCTGTTCTTGTCCATTCCTCTGGCAACACTTCATTCAACTCATGTTTAGCTGCACGGAATAGTCGCGCTTCCTGTATTTCGGGATGGTCGAGAAAATATGCGCCTACCATTTTACCATACCAGGGCCAGTTGTATTCGGTATCCGTGGCTGCGTGTACACCCACAAATCCCCCACCCGATTGTATAAACTTCTCAAAATCTTTTTTCTGATAAGGATTCAAAACATCACCGGTTGTGTTCAGAAAAATAACCGCTTTGTATTTCTTGAGTGATGAAGCATAAAACATCCCGGCATCTTCGGTAGTATCTGCGGCAAAATTATTTTCTTTACCGAGTTTGATGATGGCCTGTTTACCCGCTTCGATGGATGAATGTCTGAATCCTGAAGTCTTACTGAATACAAGTACGCGCTCTTGCTGTTGGGTGCAACTTGAAATTAAGAAAAGAATCGTAATGCTTAAAAAAAATAATCTCATCATAAATTGAAAGTCAATGGTCGATAGTCCATAATTACTGCGCACTATGGACTATCGACTGTAGACTAATTAAGCTCGCGAATGCGAATATTCCTAAACCACACCATATCTCCATGGTCTTGCAAAGAGAGGTGACCCTTCTTCGCTTTTCCAAAATCAGGCATGTCTTTAAACTTGCTGTTCTTAATCATCTCTTCCCATTCGGGTGTGGGCATGGTAAAATTCACTACTTCATATCCATTCTGCCAGAACTGCACTTTGCCTTTGTTGGAAATGATGCGCACTTTATTCCATTCACCTGCCGGATTAACCGTTACAAATCTGCAGGCTATCATATCATATAAATCACCGGAACGGTGTGTTTCTATACTCGCATCCGGGTGACAAACATTGTCTAGTACCTGCATCTCCGGACCGGTTTGCCATACATAATTATATTTATCACTCTCCACCACATTGAACATGATACCACTGTTGCCACAGTTTTGAATTTTCCATTCCAGGTACAATTCAAAGTTTTCATATTCATTTTCGGTGATGATGTCTCCTCCCCCCTGTACCTGCCAATCTTTTTTATTGGTAGTATCAAGATACAGTTCACCGTTTCTTACTTTCCATGCAGGCCCAATCTTATCGCTCTTGAAATTTCTCCAGCCATTGGTCGTTTTTCCATCGAACAATAATTTCCAACCTGCTGCAATTTCTTCATCAGTAAGTGTATTGGGCGCCAAACGTTTTGCAGGATTTTTAAAACCCGGATTGTTGGAAGGAATCTGATTCATGTTGTACCAGACTTCTGTGCTCCACAATGAATTGCCGGATGCACTCAACATGCCTCCTTTTAATTGCACATAAATCATGTGGCCGGGCTTCATACCGCTCAGTTCAAGGAATACTTTTTTTCGGTCATCAGAAATATTTACTGATTGAACATTAAGATTGGTTAAACCAAGCTTAGGTCCGCCATAATCGATGGTTGGTTTGTAATACCATTGCTGCACATTATAATCTTGTGCGGCATTACCATAACGTTCATGAATGGGTTCAGTAAATTCAATCTCAATACCATTACTCTTTGCACGAAGGGCCAGCATTTCAAAAACTGATTTGTTATTATAAGTGATGCGCTGCAAGCCAAACCACTTCTTACCATAATGCCCCCAGTTGCCCGGGTTACCAATACCACCTATATACAAGGCACCATCCGGTCCCCATGCTACGCGATTCACACCGGCTTCCAAACCTTGAGTAAAACGAAACAAGGCACCTTGATATTCTCCATTTACTTTTTCCACAAACACGCGCTTTAATCCACCATGCGTTACTTCACCATGCAATTGCTGACCGGCATAGGGACCAACATTGATGTAAACAGGTTGAGATGGAGAATTGCCGATTTCATCTTGCGGCAACCAAACTACCGGAAGTGTTTCACGAAGATTTGCCGTACCGATGGGGTCAACCGAGCGCGAGCCGTACCATGCACCGGGTTTTACATGCACCACTTTACTCGATGGCAGCCAGTCGCCCTGATTATCCGTAATAAAAATTTCACCATCCACACCTATGCCTACACCATTGGGTGTGCGCAAACCATGCGCGATGTATTCCACACTTCCGTCCTTCTTTGAAATCTTGACTACTTTACCTCTGTCGGGTATTTGCGGACTACTTGACGCTCCTCCTGGGTCAATGGCTGTAGCCAATGCCGCATAGAAGTAGCCATCTTTATACACCAATCCGAAAGCAAACTCATGGAAGTTGGCTGATACGCGCCAGTCATCGCTTACGGTTTGATATTCATCAATAATACCATCCCCATCATGGTCGAGCAGGCGGGTTAGTTCTTGTTTCTGTAAAACATAAATGGTATCGTTTACCACTTTGAGTCCGAGTGGCTCAGCAAGTCCTGCTGCAATTCTGGTAACCTTGATATTCTCAGGGTCATTTCCGGTAACACCATCCAGCACATATACCGGCCCGACTGAATCCCAGGTGCACAGCACCATGCGTCCGTCAGACAGAAAATCCATACCACCTACT
>DAOLDI010000187.1:0-5070 GCA_035327445.1 Cyclobacteriaceae bacterium
GAATAAAAAACCTATATAGCTTGCTCACATGAAACAGGCCGCGTTTTTCAAGGGACGTGGACCGCAAATAAAAACCGCCAATCGCTTTTTGAAGCAGGAATACACGCAGGAGCATATAGAGGGGCTTGATGAAACACTGCTTCAAAATCAGGCAACGCAAGTATTTGAAGAGCATCCCAAAAGTATTGTCAATAAAGTCAGCAGTCCCGACCTGGGCATGATGTATTCGCTCAATCCTTACCAGGGCTGTGAGCATGGATGTATCTATTGTTATGCGCGCAACACGCATGAATACTGGGGCTTTAGTGCCGGACTTGATTTTGAGAGCAAAATTATTGTAAAGCCTAAAGCGCCAGAACTGCTGGAAAAATTTCTCATGCAAAGCAAGTGGCAGGCAACACCCATTAGTTTATCGGGTAATACAGATTGCTATCAACCTTTGGAGCGCAAATACCAGATTACCCGCGAGCTGCTGAAAATTTTTTTGAAGTACAGGCACCCGGTAGGTATCATCACCAAAAACGGATTGATATTTCGCGATTTGGATTTGCTCAAAGAATTAGCCGCAGAAAAACTGCTGCATGTGTATATTTCTATCACTACACTGGATGAAAGTTTGCGCAGCGTAATGGAGCCACGCACCGCAAGTGCACAAAAAAGATTAAAGACCATAGAACTGCTCAGCAACGCAGGCATACCTGTGGGTGTAATGAATGCCCCCATCATTCCCGGATTGAATCATCATGAAATTCCTGAAGTATTAAAAGCAGCTGCAGCACATGGGGCATTGAATGCCGGTTACACGGTGGTGCGCTTGAATGGGGCCATCGGAAAAATTTTTGAAGACTGGCTCAGAAAAAATTTCCCCGACAGGTATAAGAAAGTCTGGAACCAGATTGCTGACATGCATGGCGGAAGTTTGAATGATTCGCAATTTGGCAGAAGAATGAGTGGTGAAGGAGAGTATGCGGAGATCATCAAACAACTCTTCAGAAAATCCAAAGCCAAATATTTTGCCGGAAAAGAAATGCCTGTATATGATTTGACAAAATTCAGGAAGCAGGGCAACCTGAATTTGTTTAATTCATAGCATTGTTAGATTTATAGCTCAGGGTTTAAACCCTGGCTTTTGCATATTAAACATCACAAATGTTAATAGCTTCTTTTAGTGAGTTAATCGGATCAGGTCTTTTAGGAATAAACTCCTGTGCAACAAAACCTTTGTAACCGCTTTCAACAATGGCTTTACAAATTGCCGCGTAGTTTAACTCTTGTGTATGATCTATCTCGCCTCTGCCGGGCACACCCCCGGTATGGTAGTGTGAAATGTAATCTTTGTATTTTCTGATAGTTGCTATCACATCCCCCTCCATAATTTGCATGTGATAGATATCGTACAGCAACTTAAAATTTGCAGAACCAATTTTATCAACCAGCTTTGCTCCCCAGGCTGTGTTGTCGCACTGATAATCGGCATGATCAACTTTGCTGTTGAGCAGTTCCATCACCACAAGTATATTGTGTCGCTCTGCCAGCTTAACTACAGGCTCCAAACCGCGGGCGCATTGTTCCCAGCCCTGTTCATTGCTAATCCCATTTCTGTTTCCGCTGAAGCAGATAATTTGTTTCAGGCCATGATCAGCCGCTTTAGATATTAGGTCAAAATAATCTTTCTTCAATTGCTCATGGTATTGCGCATCATTAAAGCCTTTGGTAATGTGCAGCGGACTGCCATTGGCAATGGCGCAAGTGAGGCCATGTTTGATCACCACCGGCCATTCATGCGGATCTAATAACTCAACAGATTTTATGCCCAGGTTTTTTGCAGCAACACTTAACTCATCTAATGGTATTCTCCCATAGCACCACCTGCAAACCGAGTGATTGATATTTCCTTTTAATGTTGCTTGTGCTTGTGCCAATGCACTGAAAGAAAGTGAAGGCATCAGGCTTATGCCTGCTGCACTGGTGGCCATCAGTCGCAGCATTTTTTTGCGGGTGAATTTCATATACTCATGGTTTTAATGTTGAGAAATTAGGGAATAAATAAGGAATTACCACATTTCTACTTGTTCAGTGGCAAAAATTGTGTTCGGGATGCAACCTATGGCATCAAATACTGTCTTAGCATCATCGATCAACCTTTAAAGTCATGATTAAAAACTACCTGCTCATTGCAGTGCGCAGTCTGAAAAAAAACTTCGCGTATAGCATTATCAACATTTTAGGGCTCGCCTTCGGACTGGCGGCAGCTTTAAGTATTTCACTCTGGATCAAAGATGAATTAAGCTTTGATGGATTTCACACTGAGCTCCAAAATATTTACCGGGTATCCGTAGAATTTAAATCGGGTGAGATGTCAAGCAAAACCAATGTCTCTCCTGCCGTACTCTTACCGGGCATGCTAAAAGATATTCCGGAAATAAAAAGCGGGGTAAGATTGTATAATCCGGCCTCTTACAGGCCCATCAGTTTTGCATATGGAGAAAATATCTTTGAAGAGACAAGAGTGTTGTTTGCCGATAGTAGTTTTTTTGAAATTTTCTCTTTTCAGCTATTGCAAGGAGATCCAACACGTGTGCTGTCAGCTCCTTTAAGTATTGTACTTACAGAAGGTGCTGCAAAAAAATATTTTGGTAATGAAGACCCCATCAATAAAACACTATTGGTAAATGCCAACAGGGAATATCTGGTTACAGGAATTGTTGCTGATGCACCACGCAACTCACATATACAATTTGATTTTATTATATCATTTCACAGTTTATCAGCCGCGCAGGAAGACTCCTGGGGGTCTGCCAACTATCAAACCTATATACTTACGCATGCCGGGTTGAATGAAAATATTTTAGAGAAAAAAATTACAGATGTGTTCCAATTACTCACCGCTCCTTTTGCTTCAAGCGCAGGCTTCACTGTTGCTCCGGTGCTAATGAAAGCAAGTGATATTTACTTACACTCCAATATCGATTCTTTTAGCGATATACGGTATGTGTATATTTTTTCTGCCATCGCATTATTAATTCTTTTTATCGCCAGCATAAATTATGTGAATCTGGCTACTGCACGCGCTTCATCAAGAGCCAAAGAAGTGGGTCTTAGAAAAGTGATGGGAGCTTTTAGAAAACAGCTCATATTTCAATTCATTGCCGAATCAGCGCTGATTACATTTTGTGCACTAGTTTTCGCTTTGGCTATTGTTTATAGCATTCTGCCCATTTTCAATAACATAACCGGAAAAGAATTTACACAGGCAGATATTTTCAATACCGATTTTGTCATAGTCATTTTCTCGGTTTTAGCTGTTGTAAGTTTGCTTGCCGGATTATACCCTGCCATTATCATTTCAAAGTTTAACCCTGCTAAAGTATTAAAAGGTAATTTTAAAAATTCGGCTGAAGGCGTATGGCTGCGCAAATCTCTCGTGGTTTTTCAGTTTGTGATTTCAGCAGTACTCATTGTGTGCACAATGGTAGTATCACAACAACTTGATTTTATACAAAACAAGAAACTTGGTTATAGTAAAGAGAATATTATTCGTTTGCCTTACGATCAAAAGATGCATGAAGTGTATGAGGGGCTTTATGCAGAACTGAGTAATTATAATTTTGTGTATGAAGTTGCACGTGCAGGAGAAAGCCCCGTGAACATTAGGGGCGGTTATACCATTTTTATGGAAGGTATGGAAGAAAGCACTTCACTACCCACTACAGCGCTTGCTGCAGATATTAAATACCTTGATGTGTTTGAGATGACATTGAGCAATGGAAAAAATTTTACTGCAACAGATTTTGAATTGGCAAGTCAGGAGGCTAAATACAGTTTTATTCTGAATCAAAGTGCAGCAGAAAAACTTATGCTTAATGAAGATGACATCATCGGTAAGCGCATGTCACTTAATGGTCGTGAAGGAGAAATAATTGGCGTGGTAAACGACTTTCATTTCGCTTCTATGCACAAAGAAATCAGCCCCTTAGTAATTTTTCCTGAAGCAAGCTTCAATTATCTCTTCATTAAACTGCAGTCTAATTATTTAGCTGATGCGCTCGGACAATTAAAATCGACATGGCACACAAGATTTCCGCACCGGCCATTTGAATATACTTTTGTTGATGAGCAGTTCCAGTCATTATACACCAAAGAAATGCGCACTTCCCAATTATTCAGCGCCTTTGCTGTACTGGCTATTGTAATAGCCTGCCTGGGTTTATTCGGATTAATCTCTTACTCTGCCAATCAAAGAGCAAAAGAGTTCAGTGTAAGAAAAGTACTTGGCGCTAATGTTTCAGATATTGTTTTTATACTCATGAAAGAATATACTCAACAAATTATTGCCGCCTTGTGTATTGGTATTCCCCTGGCCTATTGGCTCATGCACGAATGGCTTAGTGATTTTTCGTATAGAATTCAACCAGGCTTTATACCTGCTGTATATACCGTTAGCATAGCGCTTATATTAACTTTCATCACCCTTGGAACTCAGGCATGGAAAACTGCCACCGCCAATCCTGCCAATTCTTTGCGAAATGAATAATAAAAGCCTCTGATCATTTTTTAATTTTAACTAACTTCCCTGCGCATGAGCAGGGAAGTTTTTTTATGTGGCCTTATAGTTTGGTCACTTTTTCAGTTTTTGCCCTTCAGGGCTGCATCTCAAATTCAAATTGATACCACGCATAGCGCCAATGCATTGGTGAATAATGTGCTGAAAGGAAATGGCGTTTTAGTTGGAAACGTTAAATACACAGGGGCCCGCCATGCCATTGCCTACTTCGAAGATGAAGCCGCTGAAACTGGTATTAGTAAAGGCATTATGCTTACCACGGGTAATGCACTTATGCTGGCCGGACCCAACCGTTCAACTTTTACAAGCTGGGTAAATGGAACAGGTGGCGACCGACAATTGGAATCAATTGCACGCGGCAAAACTTATGATGCTTCTGTTTTAGAGTTTGATTTTATAACTGCTGCAGAAAATCTTTCTTTCTATTTTGTTTTTGCCTCAGAAGAATACCTGGAATATGTAGACTCCAGGTACAATGATGTATTTGCTTTTTTTATTACAGGACC
>DAOLDI010000188.1:0-5064 GCA_035327445.1 Cyclobacteriaceae bacterium
ACTGGCAATTCCAAAGCCTACATAACCATAACCATTAAAGCCAAAACCCTTAGCAAATCGCCTAAGTGTACCGGGGAAATCACTTTTTTGTGTCCAGGTGTCTGTTTCAAAATCATACTCCCAGAGATCATTAAGTGCAAGATTATTTTGGGTGCCTAATCCCATATAACTTTTATTGCCAATGGTAAAACTTACAGGATGTTGCCGCAATTCTCCGGGAAAATTTGCAAGCCGAGTGAAAGCTGCCTGGTAATTAAATGTAAATATTTCTTCTGTTGTTACGCTTTGTCCGGCAGTATGTAATGTTAGATTATTTTGGTAGAATGCAGAAATTCTATTGTTGCTGATAAAATTAGAGGGTATTTCAACATTTAGCTGGGTTGTGCTAGCATTTCTTATGGTCAAATTTCTATCACCAAGCCTTACAATATTGTTTTGAACTGAAGGACTAAAATTTTGACCTGTAATTGTTATTTGTTGACCAACATTTTGCAGCTCATGTGGCGTGAATGATTCAATTATTGGAGGCAGTAAGTTTAGTGCTGCAGGGAGTTCTAAACTATAGATTATGGTGTTGCCTGAATTAAGTCTTAAATTTATAACACCATTATTAGTATTTAGTGTATTGGGTATTTTGAAGGTAATTTCTGAAGCTGAAATTTTAGTTATTTGACAACTATGGTTATTTGCACTTAGGTAAGAAAAGTTTGAATTGAATCCTACTCCTTTTAGCGTAATAAGCTGTTCAAATGTGACCTGATCATGTGAAATATGGTTGATTTTGGGTTCTAATAATTGAAGGTCATTTTCATTTTCGAGTTCGAATCCAGCAGTTATCATTTTGACTTTACTTGTTTGTACATCCAAGTGATTAGGAACGATGAATTTAATTTTATCGGAATCAGCAGATATTATTGTTGCTTTTCTTGTGCCTACAAAAACTTCCTGAGTTATTAAGTTAGGAGAATAAAAATTATCACCACTAATTGTTATCGTGTCTCCCCAATGTGCACTGCTTGGTGAAAAGCTATCAAAAACTGGTATTAAATATTGAATGTCTTCATCTAAAGTTGCAATTTGACCTGCAACGCTGAGCTGTATGGTAATTGGATTAGACAATTTTAAAGGAACAATAAATTTTAATTTGGTTCTGCTTGATGAGAGGACAGTGGCTTCATTTTCGTTGATGAGTATTTTGTTATCTAAGGGAAGTATGCCAAAATGCTGACCTGTAAGTTCAATTGTATCTAATGAATAGAGAGTCGATTTACTTATACTTTGTATAATGGGAGTGTAAAGTTCAAACTTTTCCTCAAGTTTAGAGATATTACCAACTATTGAAACTGAAATAACGGGTTTTTTATTTATCAGCTGATGCGGAACAACTATAGTTAATAAACTGTCGGTAGCATCTAAAACCTTTGCATCAAACTGATCAAATTTTACAATGTTAGAAAAAGCATTAAAGCTAAAATTTCTCCCCCTGATATTTACAGTATCTCTTATATGGGCATGTGAAGGAATTATTTCTGCAATGGATGGCCCCCCACTACCTAAACTAAGAAATGTTTTAGGCTCACCCCGAATATAGTAGTTTTCTGTTTTGGCATAAGCCCTAACAATGTATATGACATTGGCTGACAGGGTTGTTGTAATTCGGGCTTCAAAAGTTTCTCCCTTTAATTCAGTTCCAGTAAAAATAATTTTTTCTTGCCCTTGTGTATTAGCCGGTGGTCCCGTATATGAACTTCTGCGTTCCCAGTAAAAGCCGAATTCCAGGATAGGTTCTTTACCAAAAGAAATAATTTTAGCATTAAAAGTTGCCCCTTCAGAATTAATTTCAGTAACATCATTTGTGTCAATTACTGGGTAAGGCAATACGGGCACTTCCTCTTCAGCACAATTGATCAAAAATAATAGCCATGAAATGGCTATCAGCGATATTATCTTTCTCAAGGGTTTTGTCTTTACCTATATTAAAAATAGAAATTTTTTAATACAAAGAGGAGTCATTTTTCGGGAAAACATTACATGCGTGCAAATAATTGAAATTAAGTAATCCGCTCAATCATCGCCCCCAGCTGCTTCAGGCGGGTGTCTATGTGCTGGTAGCCACGGTCAATTTGTTCTACATTAGAAATAGTACTTGTGCCTTCTGCAGAGAGGGCCGCTATCAAAAGGGCAACGCCTGCCCGTATATCTGGCGAACTCATGGATATGCCACGCAAGGCTTGCTTTTTGTCGAGGCCTATTACGGTCGCACGGTGTGGATCGCACAAAATAATCTGTGCGCCCATGTCAATCAGTTTATCAACAAAAAAGAGCCTGCTCTCAAACATTTTTTGATGTACCAGCACGGTGCCTTTAGCTTGTGTGGCAATTACCAGTATGATACTTAATAAGTCGGGCGTAAAACCGGGCCAGGGCGCATCTGCAATGGTGAGGATGGAGCCATCAATAAAAGTTTCAATTTCATAATGGCTTTGGGCGGGAATATGGATGTCATCGTTCCTGAATTCTATTTGTATTCCCAGTCTTCTGAATACTTCTGGTATAATGCCCAGCATATCTATGCGGCAATCTTTGATGGTAATTTCAGAACCCGTCATGGCGGCAAGGCCAATGAAACTGCCAATCTCAATCATGTCGGGCAGCAGGGTATGTTCAGTGCCTTTCAGCTCTTTTACACCTTCAATGCTCAAGAGGTTAGAACCAATGCCGCTTATTTTTGCGCCCATGCGGTTGAGCATCAGGCAAAGCTGTTGCAGGTAAGGCTCACAGGCTGCATTATAAATGGTGGTTGTGCCTTTGGCCAGCACGGCAGCCATAATGATGTTGGCGGTGCCAGTTACGGAGGCTTCATCTAATAACATATAGCAACCTTCAAGACTGCTGGCATCTATATGAAACAGATTTTCTTTGTTATCATAATTGAATTTGGCGCCTAATTTTTGAAAACCGATAAAGTGTGTATCTAATCTTCTGCGACCAATTTTATCACCACCGGGTTTTGGAATGCTGGCTTTGCCAAAGCGCGCCAGTATGGGGCCCAGTAACATAACAGAGCCGCGCAATGCTGCGGCTTGTTCTCTGTAATCATTACTTTCGAGGTAGGGCAGGTTGATGTTAGCAGCTGTAAAGCGATACGATTCTTCTGCCAGTTTTTCAACCTGTACACCCAATGAGGCTACCAGTTCAATCAGCTTGTTAACATCTCTGATGTTGGGTACTTTGTGTATGGTAATGGGTTCTGCACTTAGCAAAGTAGCGCAGATAATTTGCAGTGCTTCATTCTTGGCACCCTGCGGAGTAATTTCTCCTTTTAATTGCTGGCCTCCGGTAATTTTAAAAACGCTCATTAATCTCTTCTTCTGCGCATGTTTTTACCTTTGAACTTGCCGCCCTTGCCTTGCTTGTGTGGTTGGTTGGGGCGCTTGCGGTCTTTACACAGTTTTTCGAAGAGGTTATCTTCTTTGATCTTATCTATGTCAAGATCAATTTTACTGCCTATCATCTGCTGCAGGTTTTGCAGAATTACATTATCGTCTAAAGTCTCTTTGTTCCAGTTGGCGTAGAAAGTCTTCATGAGCTTGCCCAAATAGATAATGGCATCGTCTCTTTCTTTTGTTTCTTCTTTTTTCAAAGCCTCTTTCACCAGCAACTCAATGTTTTTGCCATAATGCTTAAACCTGAAAGGTGACTGCGGATATGACATACGATTGGGCTTACTGAATATCACTTCTTTTTCAGGCACGGGAAATGGACTGTCGATATCCAATTCAAAATCGGCTATGATATAGAGGTCATCCCAAAAGCGCTGATCATTTTCTGCATGCTCTTTTGCGGCCGGGCTTAACTGTTTCATCAGCTCCACCAGGGTATAAGCGGCTTTTGTTCTTTCTTCTTTGCTGGGCAGGGCTTTGATGTACTCCATCAGTTTCTGCACATTTCTTCCATACTCTTTCAGAATAATCTGAGGCCTGGCAGAATTGTATTCTCCTATCATAAGTAATTGTTCTTTTCTGTTAATTAGTTTAAAGTGCTATGCCATTAATGCATTTTTCTTTTTGTGTTTAAAATTGACAATTGACAATCCCAATATCCCGAAGTTTATGGACGGGAGCAATTGACAACATGTTGATTACAGTTTTAAAGCAAAAAAGCAATAAGGCACATTGTCAATTGTACCTTGTTAACTGCCAACAATTATATACAGCAAGCTTAATTCTCTGGATTGAGCTTATGTGTAAGCGATCAGACTATTCTGAGCTTGGCAAAGCTAAGTAATAATGTTTTTTCACCAAAATCATTAAAAATCACTTTTGCCTTACGTTCGGCTCCCGATTCATCAATTTTATCTACAGTTCCAAAACCGAACTTGGGGTGCTCTACCTGCATGCCTTTCTCCAGTTTACTGGTATCGCTGGGTGTAAAATCGGCAGGGGCCTTATAAGTACTTGTTTTCTTTACCGGCTGCGAGCTGATGGTTTTCTGCATGCTGCTTACCAGGTTGCGGGCATAATGCGGATTTGCCCTCGGTTGTGATTCAATACCGGTATTGCGGCTGATTACCCGCATGTAACGGTCGTCAACATCGCTTAAAAACCTGCTGGGTTCACAATTTTTCAGTCGGCCGAAACGGTAGCGCGTAAGCGCGTATGAGAAATAAAGTTTTTGTTGTGCCCTTGTAATGGCCACATAGAACAACCTGCGCTCTTCTTCTAAGTCGGCCCTGCTGCTCAGCATCATTTGAGAAGGGAAGAGGTCTTCTTCTAAACCCACAATGTAAACGTATTTAAACTCAAGCCCCTTGGCCATGTGTATGGTCATAAGGGTTACTTTGTCAGGATCATTGTCTTTGTCTTCATCGGCATTGGTTAGTAATGATACTTCCTGCAGAAATGCGCCCAGGCTTTTATCTTCTCTTTCCGGATCAACCACAAACTCTTTGATGGCGTTGAGCAATTCCTGCACGTTTTCATAACGGCTCAATCCTTCAACACTTTTATCTTCATACAAATCGCGCAGCAAGCCAGAGCTTTTGGCAATTTCATAGGCAGCATC
>DAOLDI010000189.1:0-5063 GCA_035327445.1 Cyclobacteriaceae bacterium
CGGCTCTTTATTTAATCTATTATAAAATATCTCATCTTCATTAAACCTTAGCACGGTATGAGGGCCGTAGATCATACGCGTTGAATCATCAATTATAGAAGCCCTGCGTTGTGTTGCGCCTTCTTCATCTTCACCTCCGCGTTGTGCAATTGATGTAATCGGGATATAAAGACACAAGCAGATGAATAGCAGCATTGCTGCCTGCACATTGATATGCCCTGAAGTTACCTGGAATAATGTTCTCTTACTCATGTACTGCCTGCCTGTTTACAAGCTCATCTGCTAAATTGAGCAGCAAGTTATCAAAAATCGAACCATCACGTATAAACTGCATTTTTACAGGTATGCAAAAAGCACTTACATTTTGAAGCGCTTGCAGTAAAGCAGGTTCAAGTAATCTTACCATGTCTTTTTCTGTGGTAATTAATTGGAGTGTGGTGGAGGATTCTGTTATAAAATGGTTTACAGATTTTAAATCTTTCAGGCTAAAGCGGTGATGATCAGGGAATTTAAAATGCTTATGGATAGTGAAATTGTTTTGCTCCAAATAACTTTTGAAAGGTTCCGGATTTGCTATGCCCGTTAGCAGCACAATATCTTTACCTAATTCTTTTGCTTCACCTTTGAATTGAACTGGTGCATCATACACCAGGCTACTGAAAAAGACAGGCTTTTCATCTCCTGCATATTTTCGAATTTCCTTTGTATAAAATAACTCTTCGTGAATAGTAAAAATATCCGGGCACTTGCTTACAACAATCACATCTGCGCGCTTTGCTTCATAAGCTGATTCGCGCAATCTGCCTAAAGGCAGTAACTGGTCCTTAAAGAAAGGTCTTCCATACTCGGTCATCAGAATCTGAAAGTCAGCCTTTATCTGTCGGTGTTGATAAGCATCATCTAATAAAATGATTTTAATTTCAGGATGTTCCTGTAACAAATAGGGTACGGCCATGATGCGCTCCTCTCCAACTGACACGGGTACAGCACTACCAAATTTTTTAAAGAGCTGATAGGGCTCGTCTCCAATAGTTTTAGCATTCTCATTTTCAGATGCCAGGCGATATCCTTTGCTTGATCTGCCATAACCTCTGCTGAGTGTTGCAATGGCATGTTTTTCTTTTAAAAGTCTTATGAGGTATTCAACCATGGGTGTTTTACCTGCACCACCTGCTATTAAATTACCAATGCCGATAAGTCCTACTTCAAATTCTACAACCCGCGAATAACCAATGTTATAAAGATAATTACGGATACCGGTTATAATTCTGAATAGTTTTGCAAAGGGCCACAAAAGAACTCGAAGTAAAAACATGGATGCAAATTGAATTTAATAAATTTGGTCTGCAAGTATTATCTCAAACATCATGAGCAAAACAAAAGTAGCTGATTTAGTTCGTACACTTGAAGCATTGGCTCCACGTGCCTACCAGGAAGAATATGACAACAGCGGATTAATTGCAGGCCGGTTTGATTTGGAGGTTACAGGAGTCTTGGTAAGCCTAGATTGCCTGGAATCTGTTATTGATGAAGCAATCAGCAAAAACTGTAATGTGGTTGTTGCGCATCACCCCATATTATTCAAAGGATTGAAAAGACTCAATGGCAATCACTATGTGGAACGGGTAATTATGAAGGCCATCAAAAATGACCTTGCTTTGTACGCCATCCATACCAACCTGGATAACATACATAAAGGAGTTAATAAAAAGATTTGTGAAAAATTAGGCTTGTCAAATTTCCGGATATTATTGCCAAAAACAGATACACTGGCCAAGTTGGTAAGTTTTGTTCCATCAGCCAATGCTGAATCTGTATTAGCAGCTTTACACGAAGCTGGTGCAGGCCATATTGGCAACTATACAAATTGCAGTTTCAGAACTGAGGGTACCGGAGCATTTATGCCTAATGAAGAAGCCGATCCACATTTGGGAGAAGCTAACCGACTTGAACACGTAAACGAGACCCGAATAGAAGTTATTTTCCCGAAACATCTTGAAAGCACCATCATCAAGGCGCTGAAAAAGGCACATCCATACGAGGAAGTGGCCTATTATCTAAATTACCTGGCCAATGAAAACCAGGAAATTGGTGCTGGTATGATTGCAGAATTACCTGAAGCCATGGCGGGAAGCGATTTTCTGAAACATTTAAAATCGGCCATGAAACTCAAGTGCATCAGGCATACTGCAACTGGAAGTAAAAAAATTAAAAAGGTAGCTGTTTGTGGTGGCGCTGGTAGTTTCCTGATTCACAGGGCTATAGCTGCCGGAGCCGATGCCTTTGTTTCTGCTGATTTCAAATATCATGAGTTTTTTGAGGCAGATAATCGAATACTCATTGCCGATATTGGGCATTATGAGAGCGAGATTTTTACAGTTGAGCTTTTAACTGATTATATAAAGGAAAATTTTTCTACTTTTGCAGTCAATTTTTCAGAAGTAGTCACTAATCCTGTAAGTTATTTAACATAGATGGAAACGCAAACCATAGCACAGAAACTTGAAGCACTTGTAAAGTTACAATCAATTGACAGTCAGCTAGATGAATTAAAGAAACTCAGAGGAGACCTCCCCGATGAAGTACAAGACCTGGAAGATGAGGTTATCGGGTACAAAACCCGCAAAACCCGCTTTGAAGCCGAATTAAAGGAGCTGGAAGATGGCATCAAAAAGCACAAAGAAGGCATTAAAGAGGCAGAAAAACTCATCAAAAAATATAACGATCAGCAGAAAAACGTTAGAAACAATCGCGAATTTGATGCAATAAGTAAAGAAATCGAACTGCAAGAGTTGGAAATTCAGATTTGCGAGAAAAAGATCAAAGAATCAAAAGACCTGATTGAGGCCAAAAAGGTAGAGATTGATCAGATTGATGAATTGATTGGCAATCGCACGCAGGATTTAGACGGCAAAAAAGCTGAATTAGAAGCTCTTTTAGCTGAAAGTGCTGAAGATGAGAAAAAGTTGATGGCTGAAAGAGAAAAAGCCACTAAGAAAATTGAAGAAAAATTATTGAAGTACTACGAAAGACTTAGGATTAACTTATCAAATGGTTTAGCTGTTGTGCGTGTAGTAAGAGGTGCTGCTGAGGGTTGTAACATTGTAATTCCTCCTCAGAAAATAGCTGAGATAAGAGAGAAGAAGAAAATTGTGATTGATGAGCACTCTGGTAGAATTCTGGCAGATGTTGACATGGAGTCTATGGAAGAAGAAAAGCCTAAAACCGGAAGAACTGTTACAAGAAGAAAGAAAGTTGTTTAATTACAATTTACATACTTTATCAACGAAGGCGGGTATTGTTACCTGCCTTCTTTGTTTTTGGATAATCCTTACTCCGCGCTGTGTTCAGGCAAATACTGAGGCGTATCAAAAGGAAGCATTTAAAGCTCTCTTAAATCTTGATTACAATAAAGCCCAAAGTATTCTTGAAAAGCAAAATATCAAGCAGGCTAAAGACTACTATTTATTAAGTCTGATCAATACCACAGCCTTAATGCTTGAACAGGATAAGTCGGCAGTAAATTCTTTTTTCACAAGAAGCAATGAAAATCTCAAGGCACTCAAATCTGCTGATGATCAAATAAGTTTGAGCGTTAAAGCAGAAATTGAATTCCATCAGGCTATAGTGTATACTTTAAATGAACAGGAATTTTATGCAGCCATTGCATTCAGACAATCCTATTCCAGCGTAAAAAGTTATCAGCAAAAATATCCTGATAGCAAAGCGCTAAGTAAATTATCAGGCATACAACAAATCATGCTCGGTTCAATACCAGAAAGATATGATTGGATCTTGAATTTTCTGGGCATGAAAGGAGATATTAATCTTGGACTTGAACTATTAAATGAAGCTTCAACACTTGATTCCATTAATCATACAGAAGCCATCATCTGGAAAAGTCTCTTACAAGCTTACGTGTTGCGCGAAACTGAAGAAGCATTTATCAAATTATTTGAACTAAATGAAAGAAATACAAGCAAGCTAGGCAACTTACTTGCTGGTGTTGTGGCTATCAAAGATGCTGATTCAAAAAAGGCAATAAAACTATTGAGCGATGATTCTTTACCAGCAGTAGGCAGCTATCACCTTGCCGAGGCGTATTTGCATAAAGGAGATTATGTACTTGCTATAGAAAATTATAAGAAGTACTTGAGCCAAACAAAATCTGAGCAATTGATTAAAGATGCTTATTTCAAAACAGGTATGTGTTTCTTATTTTTAAATCAGTCTTCAGAAGCTAATCGTCATTTTGAACTTGCCCGAAAGCTGGGAAAAACAAATACAGAAGCAGACAAGTATGCAGATAAAGTTTTAAACAGTAATGAACCAATTAATATTAAAATTCAACAAGCCAGGTATTATACTGATGGAGGCTTTTACCATGAAGCACAGCGCGTATTAATGAATATTGATGCAAAAGATTTAAACAGCAAAAAGGATAAAATTGAGTACTCATATCGCTTAGCCCGTGTAACGCATAAACAAAATAAACTAAACCTTGCT
Organism: Cyclobacteriaceae bacterium; assembly: GCA_035327445.1. Classification (GTDB taxonomy): domain Bacteria; phylum Bacteroidota; class Bacteroidia; order Cytophagales; family Cyclobacteriaceae; genus DAOLDI01. The sequence goes on from DAOLDI010000189.1 coordinate 4,507, forward strand.
AAAACATATTACCTGCAAACAATTGAGTTAAATGAAATTGAACCCTGGTACTTTGCGCCAAATGCTGCTTTGCAGCTCGGTTATATCTTAGAAGAAGAAGGAGATTACACACAGGCCCTTATGTATTATCAAAAAGCCCTCAGCTATAAGAAACACGAATACAAAAACAGTATAGACAGTAAGGCCAGAACGGCAATTGCTCAACTCAAATCAGCCAGATGATCGGTATTATTGTAAGCACGAATATTAAACATGCTGCCCGTAAAGTCTAATTGATACAGACACAGATTATGGTGCTCAAACAAATCCATTGATTTGAGCGGATAATTCAACATGCGGCAAAGCAAAATTCTCATGGCCCTCCCATGCATACAAATCAAAATTTGCTTTTCATCTGATCTGCTCATGATCAGATTGAAGGCTTCTTCCTGACGCTCAAAAACATCTTCAGGACTTTCGCCACCTTCAATAGGCATGCTAGTATTGCCCTTTTGCCACTCGCGCAATACCCAATAATAATATGCATCCTCTTTTGGTGTTATAACCTTTCCTTCTCT
>DAOLDI010000190.1:0-5055 GCA_035327445.1 Cyclobacteriaceae bacterium
TTGATCTTCTGTCCCTGTTCTACGGCTAAGTGTGCGCCTACCGGAATGTTGTAAGCTTTGCTGTTATCTTTACCGTTAACAACTATTGCAGGGTTCTTTGTTTTATCTCTGGTATCAGTGATTACCTTTTCACGGTGACCAGTCTGTTCATCAGACTCTTCTTTGAAAGTTACACCTTCAATGATTGATTCATATTCGATTTGTCCATCGAATTCAGAAAGAATTACTGCATTGTAAGGATCCCAGAAACAAAGCTCTTCTCCCTTCTCCACTTTTTGTCCGTCTTTCACTCTTAAGAATGAACCATAAGGAATATTGTTGCTGATTAAGACACGCTCAGTTTTCTCAGGATCAACAATCTTGATTTCACCGGTACGGCCCATCACAACAATTAGTTTGTTACCTTCACGATCTGTTGTTTCAACAGTTCTTACTCCTTCAAACTCGATCTTACCAGGGAATTTAGCTTTGATATTAGCATCAACAGCAATGTTAGCAGCTGTACCACCAACGTGGAAGGTACGAAGTGTTAACTGTGTACCAGGCTCACCAATTGATTGAGCTGCAATTACACCAACCGCTTCACCCGCTTGTACCATTTTACCGGTTGCTAGGTTTCTGCCGTAGCATTTCGCACAACCACCAACACGTGACTCACAAGTTAATACTGAACGAAGTTCAACTTCTTCAATACTTGTTTCATCAATTCTTTTAGCGATCTCATCTGTTATCTCTTCATTTGCGGGTAGAATCAATTCCTCTGTTAATGGATCATAAATATCATGTACTGAAACTCTACCTACTATACGCTCGCTCAATGCTTCAACAATATCTTCATTGTCTTTAAGTGCAGTCACTTTAACACCTCTCAAGGTTCCGCAATCAACTTCAGTAATCACCAAGTCTTGCGCAACGTCTACCAATCTTCGTGTTAAGTATCCAGCATCGGCTGTTTTCAAAGCTGTATCAGCAAGACCTTTACGTGCACCGTGAGTAGAAATAAAGTACTCTAGTACATCCAAACCTTCTTTAAAGTTTGAAAGGATAGGGTTTTCAATAATTGAACCCACTGAACCTACCAGGTTTTTCTGTGGCTTGGCCATAAGACCACGCATACCCCCCAACTGACGTACCTGCTCTCTTGAACCTCTGGCTCCAGAATGCATCATCATATAGATAGGGTTAAAACCTTGTCTGTCATTCTCCAACTGATTCATCAGTGCGTTGGTAAGCAAAGTGTTGGTTCTTGTCCAGATATCGATTACCTGATTGTAGCGTTCGTTATCTGTGATTAGACCCATCATGTAGTTGTTCCACACGGCACTTACTTCTTCTTGCGCTGATGCAACCAGGATTTCTTTTTCTTTAGGGATCATGACATCGTTCAAGCCAATCGATAATCCGCCCTTATAGGCCATGTAGAAACCAAGGTCCTTAATATCATCCAGGAATTTCGCAGTTCTTGCTAATCCGGAAATCTTAAATACATCAGAAATAATTTTCTGCAGTTTTTTCTTGCTAAGAAGTTCATCAACAAAACCAACCTCTTCAGGAACAGTTTGGTTGAATATTACTCTACCTACGGTTGTTTCAATTAGTTTATAAACTAACTCGCCTGTTTTCTCATCACGAACTTTAACACGCACTTTTACATAAGCATGCTTCTCTACTTTTCTTTCATTGAAAGCAATGATTACTTCTTCAGCACTGAAGAATTTCATGCCTTCTCCTTTAACTGGTTCTTCTGGAGTTCCCTTCTTGCCTTTTGTGATGTAGTACAATCCTAACACCATGTCTTGCGAAGGCACTGTGATGGGTGCTCCGTTTGCAGGGTTAAGAATATTATGTGATGAAAGCATCAGCATTGAGGCCTCCAAAATTGCTTCCTGACCAAGTGGCACGTGTACGGCCATTTGGTCACCGTCAAAGTCAGCGTTAAAAGCTGTACAAACCAAAGGATGTAACTGTATAGCTTTACCTTCAATAAGTTTAGGCTGGAATGCCTGAATACCTAAGCGGTGAAGTGTAGGAGCACGGTTTAACAGTACAGGGTGTCCTTTTAATACGTTTTCAAGAATATCCCAAATTACCGGATCTTTCCTGTCAACAATTTTCTTGGCAGACTTAACTGTTTTTACGATTCCTCTTTCAATGAGCTTGCGAATGATAAATGGCTTGAATAATTCAGCAGCCATATCTTTAGGCAATCCACACTCATGAAGTTTTAATTCAGGACCTACAACAATTACTGAACGACCTGAATAGTCAACACGCTTACCCAACAAGTTTTGACGGAAACGACCCTGCTTACCTTTCAGCATATCGCTAAGAGATTTTAAAGCGCGGTTTCCTTCTGAACGTACTGCGTTAACTTTTCTTGAGTTATCAAACAATGAGTCAACAGCTTCCTGAAGCATGCGCTTTTCATTACGCAAAATCACTTCCGGAGCTTTAATATCAATTAATCTCTTAAGACGGTTGTTTCTGATAATTACGCGTCTGTAAAGATCATTCAAATCTGAGGTAGCAAAACGTCCACCATCCAAAGGCACTAGAGGTCTTAATTCTGGCGGAATAACAGGTACCATGCGAATAACCATCCACTCTGGTCTGTTTTCAATTCTGGTGTTTGCATCGCGGAATGCTTCTACAACTTTTAATCGCTTAAGCGCTTCTGCTTTACGTTGCTGCGATGTATCAGTAGCGGCCTGGTGTCTTAGGTCATAAGAAAGTTCATCGAGATTTAATCTTGACAGTAACATTTCCAATGCATCAGCACCCATTTTAGCGATGAACTTATTCGGATCGTTGTCATCAAGCATTTGATTTTCGCGAGGCAGTTTATCAACGATGTCCAGGTATTCTTCTTCTGTTAAGAAGTCCATCCTGTTAATTCCATCTTCTTCTTTAATACCAGGCTGAATTACTACATATCTTTCGTAATAAATGATCTGGTCAAGCTTCTTTGTTGGTAAGCCTAAGAGGTAACCAATTTTGTTTGGCAAAGACCTGAAATACCAGATGTGTGCAACAGGTACAACAAGCTCAATGTGGCCCATGCGCTCACGTCTTACTTTCTTCTCAGTAACTTCTACACCGCAGCGATCGCATATAATGCCTTTGTAACGAATGCGCTTGTATTTACCACAGTGACATTCCCAGTCTTTTACCGGACCGAAAATTCGCTCACAAAACAAACCGCCCATTTCTGGCTTGTAAGTTCTGTAGTTGATAGTCTCTGGTTGTGTTACTTCACCATGAGAGCTCTCCAGAATTGATTCAGGAGAGGCAAGACTAATGGTGATTCTCGAGAAATCGATATTTAGTTTTTTATTTTTTCTGAAAGACATTGTATGTAGTTTTCAGTGATTCAATTATTTCTAAAAGTTTACCTGATCAGATTTTGATTAGGCTTATTATTCCATTGTTATTTCAAGCGCAAGACCTCTCAGTTCATGAACCAATACATTGAACGATTCAGGGATGTTTGGCTTACGCATGTTTTCACCTTTTACAATAGACTCATATGCTTTGGCTCTTCCTATTACGTCATCAGACTTAATAGTCAGAATTTCCTGAAGTATGTGCGAGGCACCGAAAGCTTCAAGTGCCCAAACCTCCATTTCACCAAAACGCTGACCACCAAACTGTGCTTTACCACCTAATGGCTGCTGCGTAATGAGCGAGTAAGGACCGATTGAACGCGAGTGCATCTTATCATCAACAAGGTGACCAAGCTTCAGCATGTATGACACACCTACAGTTACTTTCTGATCGAAACGTTCTCCTGTTAAACCATCAAACAAGTAAGTTCTTCCAAAATCAGGTAACCCTGCTTCTTTTAATTCAGCTGTTACCTGATCAATTGAAGCACCATCAAAAATTGGTGTTGCATATTTTCTGCCTAGCTTCAAACCAGCCCAGGCCAATACAGTTTCGTAAATCTGACCGAGGTTCATCCTTGAAGGTACACCTAGCGGATTCAAACAAATATCAACCGGAGTTCCATCTTCCAGGAATGGCATATCTTCTTCACGCACAATCTTGGCCACAACGCCTTTGTTACCGTGACGACCCGCCATTTTATCACCAACCTTCAGCTTGCGCTTTTTAGCGATGTAAACTTTAGCCAACTGCACAATACCTGCAGGTAATTCATCACCAACTTCCAATGTAAAGCGCTCACGTTTAAATACACCTGCAACCTGGTTACGCTTCAGCAAGTAACTCTTTACCAACTTCATTACATTCTCATTGGTATCTTCATCGCTTGTCCATCCTTCCAAACTCACGTCTGAAATGAGGTTTACCTCTTCGGGTACAGCGTAGTTGCTTTCATCGCGGTAAATATTTTTATCAGGGAAAAGGTTGCTCTCAATCACTTTTGCAGAGAACTTAACGCCTTTGCTAATCAACTCATCACCAAACTTGTGCTTAACTCCAGCACTTGTCTTACCATTTAATAGTTTGGCAAGCTTCTGCACCATCTCATCTTTAAGCTCGGTAAGTTCGCTGCTGTAGCGCTCTTTCAGCTGCTCAAGTTCTTTCTTATTCTTAGATCTTACATCTTTATCACGCTTGGGTCTTGAGAATAACTTAGTGTCAATTACCACTCCTTTTAATGATGGAGGCGCTTTCATAGAGGCATCCTTCACATCACCGGCTTTATCACCAAAAATGGCTCTCAATAATTTTTCTTCAGGCGTTGGATCGGTTTCTCCCTTAGGGGTAATCTTACCGATTAAGATATCACCTTCTTTTACTTCTGCGCCAATGCGAACAATTCCGTTTTCATCAAGGTTACGAACCGCTTCTTCACTTACGTTAGGAATTTCGGAAGTCAATTCTTCTTCACCTCGCTTGGTATCTCTAACCTCAAGTTCAAATTCTTCGATGTGTATTGAAGTGTACACATCTTCACGTACTACGCGCTCAGAAATTACAATAGCATCTTCAAAGTTGTAGCCTTGCCAAGGCATATAAGCAACCAATAGGTTTCTGCCTAATGCTAATTCTCCGTTTTGAGTAGCATATCCTTCTACCAGTGGCTGACCC
>DAOLDI010000191.1:0-5045 GCA_035327445.1 Cyclobacteriaceae bacterium
TCAGCTTTTTTCCGGAATTCTCAAATTCAATTTGTAGCAATTATTTTTTCTATCGCAGCATGTACCTGCTTGAAATTAAATGCTGCAAGAATTTGATCCATTGATTGCTGTATCTCCGGCAAACATAAATTACCGATGCTTCCTTCATGGGTATGCTGAATTTTTTTGTCGGGATGGTAATTACCGCTTTCAATATCTGATGCTACTTTTTTATACGCATCTCTGAAAGGTATACCGGACAGTACCAGCTTATTCACCTCTTCTACGCTGAACAAATATTGGTATTGCTCTGCTGCTAAAATATTTTCTTTGATTTGAATATTCTCCAGCATCAGGCGCGTCATGCGCAGACAATCCTTCAGATTTTGAAAAGCAGGAAACAGATACTCTTTCAGCAATTGCATTTCCCTGTGATAACCCGAAGGCAGATTCGCTGTAAGTAAAGTGATATCATTCGGCAGGGCCATGATTTGATTACATCGTCCGCGAATCATCTCAAATACATCCGGGTTTTTCTTGTGCGGCATAATGCTGGAGCCGGTGGTTAATTCATCCGGAAAACTTATGAATCCGAAATTCTGGTTCATGTATAAGCATGCATCCATAGCGAGCTTGCTTAAGCTAGCCGCAATATTGGCCAATGATGCAGCTACTACTCGCTCTGTCTTGCCCCTGCCCATTTGCGCATATACAACATTGTAATTCAAATCATCGAAGCCAAGCAGAGTTGTAGTTAGTTTTCTGTTCAGGGGAAATGATGAACCATAGCCGGCAGCAGAGCCTAAAGGATTTTTATTGACAATGCGATAAGCAGCCTGCAACGGAATCAAATCATCCGCAAGTCTTTCTGCATAGGCGCTGAACCACAAACCAAAAGAAGAGGGCATGGCCAGTTGCAAATGGGTGTAACCCGGCAACAAATGAGCTTTATATTTTTCTGCCTGTATCAATAATATATCGAATAGGTCAACTACTTCGCTCACCAGCAGTTCAATCTCTTCGCGCAGGTAAAGTTTGGTGTCCAGTAAAACCTGGTCGTTACGCGAGCGACCGCTATGAATTTTCTTACCCACATCACCCAGTTCATTGGTCAAATCCAACTCCACCTGAGAGTGCACATCTTCAACTCTGTCATCGATATGAAATTTTCCTTCCTGAATTTGATGATAAATGGCCAGCAATGACTTATTGAGTTGCTTCCACTCTTCCTTATTTAATAAACCAATAGACTCCAGCATCCGCACATGGGCTAATGAACCCAGCACATCGTGCTTGGCCAGATACATATCAAACTGGCGGTCATTACCCACGGTAAATGCTTCTACCTGCTTATTGATGTCAGTATTTTTTTGCCAGAGTTTGGACATTCAAGATTTAAGATTCAAAATTTAACATTATGTGTATCCTCTTCCATTCTTAACAACTTCGTCATTGCGAGAAACTTAAATGAACGTTTAAGCTCCAAAGAATAAAATGTGACGAAGCAATCTTATAGTAAAACTAATACTCCATTAAATAGATTGCTTCGCTCCATCAAATTCATTTTAATTGTTTATAATTAATTAAGTCGCTCGCAATGACGTTCAATTATTATTTTAGTACCTAAAGCGAATACTCAAGTTTAATATTTTTTAAAAGTGCAATATATGTTTCAATACCTTTTTCAATTTCGTGAAGATACACAAACTCGTCCTCAGTGTGTGAACGAGCCGAATCTCCGGGACCTAATTTGATGGAAGGAAGGGGAATCAAAGCCTGGTCAGACAAAGTAGCCGAACCAAACAATTCAAGTCCGATTGCTTTAGCTGCCATTACTAATGGGTGATTCACCTCAATTCCTGAAGGTCTTAAGCGCATCGACCTGGGCTTTACTTCACACCGCACAGCACTTTTGATTTCATCCAAAACTTCTTCTAATGTATATGCATCCGTTACGCGTGCATCAACAACAAAAGCACAAGTATCCGGCACCACATTATGTTGCGTGCCGGCTTGAATCTGCGTAACCGTCATCTTCACCTCGCCTAAAGTTTCAGAAAGCTTTTCAAATTGATGTGTACGAAACCAATGTATATCTCCCATGGCTTCGTAAATTGCATTCCTGCCTTCATCTCTTGCAGCATGTGCAGCCTTGCCTTTGCTTACACAGTCCAACACCAGCAATCCTTTTTCTGCAATAGCAACTTTGAGCGAAGTAGGCTCGCCTACAATAGCCATATCAATTTTCGGAAAGTGCTGCCATGCATCCGCAATACCATTTGCACCGCTGATTTCTTCCTCCGCAGTGGCGGCCAATATTAAATTGAATGGAAGATTTTCCTGTCCATAAAAATGAAGAAAGCTAGCAATGAGCGAAACCAAAGCTGCACCGGCATCATTGCTGCCTAATCCGTAAAGTTTATCGCCTTCAATACTTGCTTCAAAGGGATTGCGGGTATAACCCTGATTGGGTTTAACCGTATCGTGATGAGAGTTAAGCAGTATGCTTGGTTTCGATGCATCAAAGTATAAATTTTTTGCCCAGACATTATGCTTATCTCTTTGAGCATCTACTCCATGATTTTTTAAGTAAGCATAAAGTATATCCGCAGTGACTCCCTCCTCTTTGCTGAAAGAGGGTATGGCAATCAATGATTGCAAGAGCTGAATGGATGTTTCAAAAGCACTCATTATTTGGTTATCAAAGTACCAATGGTTTTAGCCTTGGTATTTTTTAAAAGATGTTGCGCATGACCAATCAGCACTTCTTTCACACCCTGATGAATAGCCTCAAAAGCATTTTCGAGTTTGGGTAACATGCCATTGGCAAAAATACCTTCTGCCAATCCTGCTTTGTATTGTGCATTATCCAACACAGGTATTACAGAATTTTCGTCTTCAATATTTTTCAATACACCAGCTTTGTCAAAGCAATAAATCAGGCGCACATCAAAATGTTTACTCATGGCTACTGCCAACACTTTGGCAATGGTATCGGCATTGGTATTCAGTATCGTACCATCGGCATGGGTAAGTGGTGCAAATACAGGAACGGCATTCTGCTTCAATAAAAAATACAACAAAGGCACATTTACATCTTTGGCTTCAATATCACCTACAAATCCAAAATCAATTTCCTTTACTGCCCTCTTTTTCGCTGCCAGAATATTTCCATCCGCACCAGTCAGTCCGATGGCATTGCATTTCAAAACCTGCAAACCAGCCACAATTTGTTTATTGACGAGTCCGCCATACACCATGGTAACGAGGTCGAGTGTATCAGCATCCGTTATTCTTCTTCCATTAACGTACTTTGATTCAATACTGAGTTGATTGCCAATGTTGCTTGCAATTTTACCTCCGCCATGGATTAAAATCTTAGCTTCTTTGATAGCAGCAAAATCCTGCAAAAAACTTTTCAGGTTTTCAGGCTGGTCTAATACCTCACCACCAATTTTGACAATAAATAATCTGTTCATAACCGATATATCGTCCCTACAGGACCTACCAATATTATGTCCCTACGGGACAATTCATTAATTAAAACAAACCACTACCAATATTATGTCCCTACGGGACAATTCATTAATTATAATATTCTACTCCCAGGTCTGTGTCACCACAGAGCCAGGGATACCATTCATTTATCAAGCAATTCACTCAACACCGCTTGCGCTGCCCAGATACGGTTACCCGCTTGCTCTACCACTATCGATGAGGCACTGTCTAATACATCATCGGCAATCACTAAATTTCTTCGTACCGGCAGACAATGCATTACTTTAGCCTGATTAGTATTTTTCAGTTTTGCTTGTGTCATCATCCAGGAAGCATCGGTATTCAAAATCTTACCATACTCTTTGTATGGTGACCAGTTCTTTACATAAACAAAGTCGGCAACCTCAAGCGCTTTGTCCTGATTGTATTCTACTGGTGCATTACCCGCAAAGCTTTCAGCCAATTCATATCCTTCCGGATGTGTAATCACAAAATCAACATCTTCCCATGCATTCATCCACTCAGCAAAAGAATTAGGAACCGCCTGTGGCAAAGCTTTTACATGCGGTGCCCAGCTAAGCACAACTTTAGGTTTTCGTTTTGCTGAACTATTTTCTTTAATCGTTATTACATCGGCCAGACTTTGTAAGGGATGTCGTGTTGCACTTTCCAGACTTAGCACTGGCACACCGGCATACTTCACAAACTGATTGATGACCTGTTCGGCATAATCTTCTTCCCGGTTCTTTAATCCTGGAAAACTTCTGATGCCCAGAATGTCCACATACTGTCCAATTACCGCAGCAGCTTCTTTTACATGCTCTGCTTTATCGCTGTTCATCACCACGCCATCATTAAACTCCAATTGCCAGCCTTCTTTATCTACATTAAACACGATGGTGTCCATGCCCAGATTTTTGGCGGCCACCTGCGTGCTGATGCGCGTGCGCAAACTCGGATTGAAGAAAAGTAATCCCAGTGTTTTATGTTTGCCTTTTTCCACATCAGCCAGTTTGTTGTATTTGTAGCGCAAAGCTTTTTCAACCAGTTGATTTATGTTACTTACATCTTTTATAGAAATAAAATTTTTCATGGACCTCACACTTTGTTCGTCAATTGATAAATTGTCTTTCGCAACGCTGCTAAAAATATATCCACTTCTGCCTGCGTGATATTCAGTGCAGGAAGCAAGCGAATGGTATTTGGCCTGGCATCCCCGGTAAATATCTTATGCTCAAATAATAAATTATGACGCACAGTTTTCAGCTCCTCAGGTAAATCAAAACCAATCATTAATCCCCTTCCTCTGATTTCTTCAATACCTTCTACTTCATTTAGTTGTTGCATCAGGTAATTTCCGATTGTTGTTGCGTTTGCCTGCAGATTTTCTTGTTCAATAACTTCAAGTACAGCCAAGGCTGCAGCACAAGCCAGGTGATTACCCCCGAATGTAGTACCCAGCATACCACTCCATGCTTTGATATCAGGATGAATCAACACAGCACCTACCGGAAAACCATTGCCCATGCCTTTAGCGGTGGTTATCAGGTGCGGACGAATACCAGCAA
>DAOLDI010000192.1:0-5034 GCA_035327445.1 Cyclobacteriaceae bacterium
AATACCCGCCATTAGACCTTGGCAAGCTGCTTCTTCATAGCCGGTTGTACCATTGATTTGACCCGCAAAATACAGATTATCAATGAGTTGTGTCTCTAAACTGAGTTTTAACTGCGTAGGTGGAAAGTAATCGTATTCAATGGCATATCCGGGCCTGAACATGCGGGCATTTTCAAAGCCAGGTATTCTTTTAAGTGCCTGGTATTGAACATCTTCGGGCAATGAAGTAGAAAAACCATTGACGTATATTTCAACTGTATCCCAGCCTTCTGGCTCTACGAAAATCTGGTGTCTTTCCCGCTCAGCAAAACGATGGATTTTATCTTCTATAGAAGGGCAATACCTGGGGCCAAGCCCCTGAATCCTTCCGCTGAACATGGGTGATTTATCAAATCCCTTTTCCAGCATTTGGTGTACTTCATTGTTGGTATAGGTGATGTGGCAGGATAGCTGTCTTTCTGGAGTTTTTGTACCGGTAAAGGAGAACTTACCAGGTTGCTCATCCCCTTTCTGCTCTTCCATGGCCGCATAGTTTAGACTGCGTCCATCCACGCGCGGTGGTGTTCCGGTCTTCATTCGGCCGGATTCAAAGCCCAGAGATATGAGTTGTTCCGTTATGCCTGTTGCGGCTTTCTCTCCGGTTCTGCCTCCACCAAAATGCTTTTCGCCAATATGGATCAATCCGTTCAGGAAAGTACCATTGGTTAATACCACACTTTTTCCGGGAATTTCAATGCCTAAACTAGTTCTTACCCCACAAACGCGGTTTTCCTTTATGACCAGTCCAGCAACCATTTCTTGCCAGAAATCGATATTTGGGTTTCTTTCCAGGCTTAGTCGCCATTCTTCTGCAAATCTTGCCCTGTCGTTTTGAGTTCTGGGACTCCACATGGCGGGACCTTTAGAGCGGTTAAGCATGCGGAACTGAATCATGGTTTTGTCAGACACAATACCCGACATACCCCCTAAAGCATCAATTTCTCGCACAATCTGACCTTTGGCAACACCTCCCATGGCCGGATTACAGCTCATTTGGCCTATGGTGGTCATATTCATGGTAACCAACAAGACCCTTGAGCCCATGCTTGCAGCTGCATGTGCGGCTTCGCAGCCGGCATGCCCGGCACCCACTACTATCACATCGTATTCTGGAAACATAATATGGCTGTTGAGCTATGTTCCACGTGAAACACTATTAATCTGAACTCCCCTTATTTTATTGTGAGTATTACAATGTTTCACGTGAAACGTTTGCGCAAAGATAAGCAGGCGCTCTCTTTCTTGCGCATTTCGGCTTTTTGGGCCGCACTTTTGTCTTTGTAGCCCATAAGGTGCAGAACACCATGAATCATGACTCGATTGATTTCATCAGAAAATGATTCTCCCAATGCCAATGCGTTTTCTTTTACCCTCGTTATGCTGATAAATATATCGGCAATTAAGGCTTCTCCTTTGGCTGAATAGGGGAAAGTAATGATATCGGTAAGGGTATCGTGATTTAAATGGGCTTTATTGATACTGTGCAGGTATTGGTCAGAACAGAAGATGAAGTTTATCTCTGCTAATTGAAAGCCTTCTTTTTCAATTACAAACGCAATCCACCGCCTGGTTTTTTGCTTTTGAGGTAGCTGAAAAGCAAGATCTTCTGTGAAGTAGTTAATGCGGCCCTTAGGCATTCATATAGAAAGTAAGTTCAACCAGCTTACCCTCCTCTTTAAAATTAACCTCATCTGCCAGGTGTTTCATGAGGAAAATGCCCCTTCCGCTGGTTTTTTCAATGTTTTCTGGTGCGGTTGGGTCTGGAAGGCTGTGATGATCAAATCCCCTGCCTTCGTCTCTTATGCTGAATGAAATGTGGTTATCATCAAAATTTAAGGTAAGCGAGACGTTTTTGGCCTTATCATTCATGTTGCCATGCCTGATGGCATTATTAACAGCTTCAGTTACGGCAATCATAATATTGCCATAGATGTCATCGTCCAGGTGAAATTTATCCTTGGCATTATCAATAAAGCTTTCGATCAGGCGGATGTTTTCCGGTAAAGAGGGGATTTCCAGGTGTATACTCTTCATATATGCTTATTCATTGCCCATTCTTTTGAAATACTCTCCTGCCTCTCGCTTGTAATACGGGTATAGCTTAGGAGGCACGGTTTTCAGCAATTCTAATTCTTTTTCTTTTAAACGTAAATATTCTTCAAAAGCCTTGGGAAGCTGCTTTTCGTATGGATTAGCCGTTTCAGCTTTGCGTTCGTCATCCATCTCTTTTTCGCGCATGGCCTTTTCTGATTCCAGCATTCGGGTAAGTATTTCTTGCTGCCGCCTGATGGTCATTTCGGTTATTTGCTTGTTCACCAAGTCTAGCTCAGTCTGTTCCATTTTGCCCGGTAAATCAGAGCCAGGTGTTTCTATCCCTTCACGCTGTAGCTTTTCCTGCATTTCCTGAAAAGCCCTGCGTATGCGCTCTTGCTCCTCTGCCATGCGGGCAAGTTCTTCAGATTGTGCTCTGCCATCGCGTCCATTTTCTTTCATGTCTTGAATTCTTTCATTTAATTGACGCTGTAATTCACTGATATTCTGAGGATTACCTTTACTTTTCATGTTTTGCATAGAAGGCATGGCGTTGGCCATAGCCTCCATCATGGCCTGCATCATATCGTCAAACAGTAAGGCCAGGTTATTCATCGATGTCATGGTAAAGCGCATGGCTTGTACCGCATTTGCCTTTCTACGCTCACGCAATTCATACATGCTTTTATCGAGATTGGCATTTACCGCTTCAATTTCTCTGGGCAGAAAAGCATCCAGCATGAACATGCGTTTAGACAGCTCTTGCAAGCTATCGCTGATTACTTTGAAATCGTCTTGAAGTTTTAATTGCTGTTGTGAAAGCGTTACAAACCGGGGATCACTTTGATTAACCTGCACAAACTCATTGAACAAATCTTCCTGATCAAAAGAGAGCTTCACCAGGTCGTGTAGAATATGGCGCATTGATTCCAAATTTTGCATATCCATTTCCATTTGCATACCTGATTGTTGCTGCGACATTTGCTGCTGCATCTTTTGCATTTCCTGAATAGTTTTTTGTTGCATTTGTCGCGCCCTGTTCTGGTTGTTCTGCTTAAGCTCCTGTTGGATTTGCTCCATCATTTGCTCTACATTTTTCATTTGCTCTTCATCAGGCAGCTTCATATTAGAGCGTATATCTTGCTTGCGCTCTTCCAGTTCATTTATCTTTTCTTCCCAGGCTTTGAAGTCTTCAGCTAATTGCTCTTGTTGCTCACCAACATCTTGATTTTGAGCGTCTTCTGATTTATTTTGTTCATTTCCTGTTTGCTGTTCTCCACCTTTATTTTCTTCTCCTTTATTGCCCTGCTTGTCTTCATTATTGCCTTTTGAATCAGTATTGTTCTGATCTCCGGTTTTTTCAGAGAGCTCTTCTTGTCTTTCTATTTGTTGCTGCAATTCACGCGCGGCTTCATTTACCTCGTATTCAAATTGAAGTCGTTTGAAAAGCTCTTTGGCGCGCTCCAGATTTTTCTGCAATACGTTTTGGTTGCGCAACATATTCTCCAGCTGTCTTTGCAGTTGCGCAGGATCAGCATTTTGCTCTAAAAGTTTTTCAAGTTCTTGTAAAAGCTTTTTAGTTTCATCGTCTAATAATTCGTCCATCAACTTTTGCAGTTGTTCTGCTTTTTCTCTCAGCTTTTCATCTAACTCTGTGAGCGATTGCTTTTTTTGTTCAAGCGCTTTGTTTTTTTCCTGCATGTCCTGAATCATCTTACTCAACTCCTGCTGCTGTTGAATGAGTTCTTCAACCATCTTTTTGTCTTCCCAATTCAGGTTTTGCTTCCCTTTTAAATCTCTGCGACTGTCTTCAATTTGTTGCCGGATTTCACTTGACTTTTCTACTCCCCTGTTAATGGATTGTTCTGTCTGTGTTTTGCTTTGTGAGATGGCCGCCTTTACTTCCTCTGCACTGGGCATGTTTAATTGATAGATGCCTGTTTTGGTTGACTTGCGGCCGTTTACACCATCATTATCCCAAACTTCCAGGTAAAAATTCAGTCTATCACCTGTACTTAGCTTCAATGAATCTAAAGGCCAGAAAAGGGAATAACTTTGTTGTAATTGGTTGATATTTAACGGAATACGGACAATTTTTTGTGCTACAACCTTATCATTGTTCTCCCTTTTTAACTCAAAATGAAGACGCAAATCACTTAGGCCGTAATCGTCACTTACCTCACCTCCCAGCAACATGTACCTGAAGGCAAGGGAGTCTTTGAGTATGCGCGCATTTATCTGGGGATACTGATCTTTAATTACTTCTACCTGGTAGGCAATGGCCTCTTTGTTTTGGGCTTGATTGTTCCGAAGCAGCATACTATAAGCCCGGCTTTCCTTGAAGATTTTAGCGGCCGTAAAAGTGTTGCTGCTGCTTTTATTCATGCCCAATAATTCATCAGGATAAGCAAAAGCAATGTTTGCCTCTTGCGCATTGGAAGCATTTAGACTCCATTTTACTTCTGTGCCTTCTGGGATAATAAAATTGCCCACATTGCTCAATTTTTCTGGTCTTCGATTGAGGTAGGCAGGAAAGTTAAGTTCTGCACTTAAGCCCAGTAGTTCGGGTCTTTCTATAAGTGCTACAGTATATTTTACAGAGTTGAATCCTGCAGCTTCAAAGTTGAAGCTAAATGCTTCCTGTACTTTGCTGAAGGTGTACTTAAAATTTCCGTTACCCAGATTCTCCATTCTCAGCACCCTTCTTCCACTTTGAATATTTACACGTTCAGGCACATAGAGCCCATCAATTTTAAGGAGCAATTCAAAGTCTTCATTTCTGAAAACCTGTAATGATTCATTTTCAAGGTAAAAGCTAAAGGGTGCTTCAGGCACAAACTCTCTGTTGAACTGCACAATACGGGCCGGTGCTTCTTTGAAGATAGCGCTGTTCCAGGCAGATAAAGCCAAAATCAATAAAACAGGCAAAGCCAGGTAGCGCAGGTATTTCAGGTTTTCTCTTAC
>DAOLDI010000193.1:0-5028 GCA_035327445.1 Cyclobacteriaceae bacterium
AGCTGAGGCATTAGAATTCTTTACCAAAAAAGGTGATGAATATAAACTGGAATTGATCAATGATCTGGAAGATGGTACCATCACTTTCTATGAACAAGGAAATTTTACTGACTTGTGCAGAGGTCCTCATATTCCAAACACCGGTTTTATCAAAGCCATCAAATTATTAAATGTAGCAGGCGCTTATTGGCGTGGAGATGAAAAGCGTAAGATGCTAACCCGTATTTATGGTATCACCTTTCCAAAACAAAAAGAATTAGAGGAATACATGCACCTGCTGGAGGAAGCGAAGAAACGCGACCACCGCAAGCTGGGTAAAGAGCTAGACTTATTTACTTTCTCTGAGAAAGTGGGCATGGGCTTACCGCTTTGGCTTCCCAAAGGTACAATTCTGAGAGAGCGACTTGAACAATTCATGCGAAAGGCCCAGGTAAAAGCAGGGTACGATCCTGTGGTAACTCCACACATTGGAAGCAAGAGTTTATATGTTACTTCCGGGCATTATGAAAAATATGGAAAGGATTCTTTCCAGCCTATTCATACTCCTGACGAGAACGAAGAGTTCCTGCTCAAGCCCATGAACTGTCCGCACCATTGCGAAATCTATAAATCAAGACCACGCTCTTATAAAGACTTACCTATTCGCTATGCGGAGTTTGGCACAGTATATAGATATGAGCAAAGTGGTGAGTTACATGGCCTAACAAGAGTAAGAGGTTTTACCCAGGATGATGCCCATATTTTTTGCCGCCCCGACCAGGTGAAGGAAGAGTTCATCAAGGTAATCGACCTTGTTTTGCATGTGTTTAATGCATTGGGTTTCGAGAATTTCACTGCCCAGGTTTCATTGAGAGATTTGGAAAATAAAGAAAAGTACATCGGCAAGGATGAACTTTGGGATAAAGCCGAAAGAGAAATCCAGGAAGCGGCCGATGAACGCGGTTTGAAAACAGTAGCCGTGAGAGGAGAAGCAGCTTTCTATGGTCCCAAGCTCGACTTCATGGTGAAAGATGCCCTTGGTCGTAGCTGGCAGCTAGGAACCATTCAGGTTGATTACAACCTACCCGAACGCTTTGAACTCGAATATGTGGGATCTGATAACCAACGTCACCGCCCGGTAATGATTCACCGGGCACCTTTTGGCTCGCTCGAAAGGTTCGTAGCAGTGCTTATCGAGCATTGTGCAGGTAATTTCCCGCTCTGGCTGGCACCAGATCAGATAGCTGTATTACCTATTTCAGAAAAATATACAACTTATGCCGAGCAAGTCTATAATAAGTTAAAGACTGCCGATATAAGGGGATTGATTGACCACAGGGATGAGAAAATTGGCCGCAAAATCCGTGATGTTGAGGTTAAAAAAGTGCCTTATATGCTGATTGTAGGCGAAAAAGAGCAATCTGAGGAAAAGGTATCGGTTCGAAGGCATGGCCATGGAGATATGGGTAGCATGAGCCTTGAAGAATTTATTGAGAAATTCAGACAAGAGAGTGCTTTGCCAGCTGAGGGATAAGTTTTGAAAACATAAATATTTATCGATATTTGCAGCCCTGTATGCGATTAGCAGTCGCAAAAGTAAATTGAGTGTTAACTAAAAACAGAAGGACGTATCAGCAATTTGATCAGAAGAGGACCGCG
The DNA here is from genome assembly GCA_035327445.1 of Cyclobacteriaceae bacterium. Classification (GTDB taxonomy): domain Bacteria; phylum Bacteroidota; class Bacteroidia; order Cytophagales; family Cyclobacteriaceae; genus DAOLDI01. Next base: position 1,639 of record DAOLDI010000193.1, read on the forward strand.
TAGGATAGTTGAAGAACCCTATCGTGTGAACGAAAGAATTACCGCCCCAAGGGTGCGGGTAGTAGGTGAAAACGTCAATGTAGATGTATATCCGCTATCAGCAGCCCTCAAGTTGGCACAGGAGCAAGGCCTTGATCTTGTTGAAATATCGCCCAATGCCGATCCACCGGTTTGTAAGGTGATTGATTACAGCAAGTTCAAATATGAACAGAAGAAGAAGCAGAAGGAGATAAAGTCAAAGGCCCTAAAGACGGTTATCAAAGAAATTCGTTTCGGACCAAATACTGATGAGCATGATTACAACTTCAAGTTAAAGCATGCAATCAATTTTCTACAGTCAGGCGCAAAGGTTAAAGCCTATGTGCATTTTGCTGGTCGTACTATAGTATATAAAGAAAGGGGAGAGATCCTTTTATTAAAGTTTGCTCAGGCCCTTGAAGAGCATGGTAAAGTGGAACAACTTCCGAAGATGGAAGGAAAAAGAATGTTCCTTATACTGGCTCCAAAACCAAAAAGTAAATAATTAACAACTAAATAAAATGCCTAAGGTAAAAACGAAGTCTGGAGCTAAGAAGCGTTTCAAACTTACAGGTACTGGAAAAATTAAGCGCAAGAAGGCGTTTAAAAACCACATCCTTACTAAGAAAGAAACAAAGCAGAAAAGAAGGCTCGGAAACAAAGCTGTTGTAAAATCAACAGACGAGAGAAATGTTAAGCTGATGCTTAACATGTTATAATGGTTAACAATGTGTCACCCGACTTTTGGCAGGTAAGTTTCCATGAAATAAGGGAGCGCCAACGGTCAAAAAACAAAAAACAATGCCAAGATCAGTAAATGCAGTAGCATCAAGAGCGAGGAGAAAGAGAATCCTCAAACTGGCCAAAGGTTTCTTTGGTCGCAAGAAAAATGTATGGACCGTAGCAAAGAATGCGGTTGAAAAAGGATTGGTTTACGCTTACCGCGATAGAAAAGCCAAGAAAAGAGATTTCAGAGCACTTTGGATTCAGCGTATCAATGCCGGTGCACGTGTGCACGGTATGTCTTACTCTGCCTTCATGGGCAAGTTGAAGACAGCAGGTATCGACCTTAATAGAAAGGTATTGGCCGACCTTGCCATGAATCATCCAGAAGCTTTTGAGGCGATCGTAAAAAAAGTAAAGTAATTAAGCATCATGCTTAAACAAAAGGCTGCAATTAATGGCAGCCTTTTTTATTTTGTAGCACTTAACAGATAGAATATAATCATGCAGGCTGAAACCATTTTTTATATCATTATTTCGATTGTCATTGTTGGATACGTTTTTGAGCAAATACTCGATTATCTGAACCTCAAATCGCAACGTTCAGACATACCTGAAGAGATGAAGGATTTTTATGACCAGGAGAAGTACGAAAAATCATTGCGATATCATAAAACTCAAGGCAAGTTCTCATTTATCAGTTCTGCATTCAGTTTTATAATTATGTTGGCCATGTTGTGGTTTGGCGGCTTTGGCATACTTGATGCATTCTTAAGATTGCACATTCAAGATGAAATCATACTGGCTCTGGCATTTTTCGGCAGTTTGGTCATTGCATCAGATATTCTTACTATCCCCTTTCAGTTGTATTCCATATTTATAATTGAAGAAAAATTTGGCTTCAACCGCATGACAGTAAAAACCTTTATTAGCGACAAAGTTAAGTCTTACCTGCTGGGTGCAATCTTAGGAGGCTCACTGCTTTACTTGTTGTTGTTTTTGGTTGGATACTTTGGCGATGCTTTCTGGTACATTTTCTGGTTAGCTATTGCGCTCTTTATGTTGGTAATGAATATGTTTTATACTTCGCTAATACTTCCCCTTTTCAATAAGTTAAGTCCTTTACCTGAAGGCGAACTTAAAACTGCCATTGAAAATTTCAGCAGAAGCATAAACTTTCCTGTAACCAATATTTATGTAATTGACGGGTCAAAGAGATCTAGTAAATCAAATGCATTTTTTTCGGGACTAGGCAGGCAGAAGAAAATAGTTTTGTATGACACTTTAATAAAGAATCATTCAACAGAAGAACTTGTAGCCATACTTGCACACGAAGCCGGTCATTATAAGAAGAAACATATTTTCTGGAGTATGATTATCAGCTTAGTGCAAAGCGGACTGGTTCTCTACATATTATCTTTATTTATTTTTAACGAGCAAATGAGCTTCGCTATGGGAGCCGGGAAATTAGGCATCCATCTTAACTTATTGGCATTTACAATTTTATATTCACCGGTTTCTTCAGTATTAGGGCTCATCATGAATATGTACAGCCGCAAGAACGAATTTGAGGCGGATGCATACGCCAGGCAAACCTATAAGGCCGAGCCATTGATACAGGCATTAAAGAAGCTGTCTGTTGACAACCTCAGCAACTTATATCCACATCCATTATACGTGTTTGTTAATTACTCGCATCCACCCTTATTACTTAGGTTAAGAGCCTTGCAATCAGGCTTAGCATGAACCATTCGTAGCGTATACTTCCTGATAAAATAATTTATATTAATTCTAAATAAGTATTCAAATTATGCGAATTTGGTGGAATTGGCTGATACTGAATGCCTTTTCTGAAACTGGTTGAACTAAGTCTGAAATTTTTAAATCAGCGCAGATTTACATTAAAACTAATATTTGAAATAATAAGCTTGAAATGTAGATTTGTGGCACACTGAAAAACTGGATGAAATTTAAACGCATGATTAATTCCAAAATTCCTGCATTGTTCAGGTTGACCCTCGCAATCCTCGTAACACTTTCCAGTCTCCAATCATTTGCTCAAGAAATCTCTGATGATCCTGCTGCAATTGCCGCAGGTGAGACGCTATGGAATGCCAATTGTAGAACTTGTCATAGAGTACACCAAAAACTTATTGGTCCTGCCATGGCTAATGTTTGGGAGCGCGCTCCATCTATGGAGTGGATTTATGCTTTCATCAGAAACTCTCAGAGAGTAATTGCAAGCGGAGATGAGTATGCAGTAAACCTTTACAATGAGTATAACAAAACACAGATGACTGCCTTCACCTCTCTTACTGATGAGCAGATTGGAAACATTCTGGCGTATGTTAAGGCAGAAACAATAAAAGGTCCCGAGGTTGCAGTTACAGCATCAGAGGCTGGAGCGGCTGGCGCATCGGGCGCTGGTGTTCCGGTTGAGTATCTCAATGTGATTCTTATTGGAATGATTGTGATACTGGTCCTCATCCTGGTTATTCTGGGAATGATCGTATCGGTACTCAAGAAGTATCTCGAACAAAAAACGGATCTTGACGCCACTGATAAAGACATCATTCATTCACCTTATTCTGTAGGATCTGTAACCAGAAGTCCGGCATTCATTTTCCTTGTAATATTTTTAGTAACAGC
>DAOLDI010000194.1:0-5019 GCA_035327445.1 Cyclobacteriaceae bacterium
AGCGATGGGAGGGAAGTCTCCATTGTGGCCATGTTAGTAGATGGCCTTGTGCTGGCGCGATCGGCATTTCATCATTCTGTGAATTATCGTTCGGTGGTTTTGTTTAGCCATGCACGAAAGGTAGAAGATCAGGAAGAGCTGTATAAATCATTAGAAGCATTTACCGAAAAAATGATTCCGGGCCGCTGGAAAGAAATCCGGCAACCGAATGATGGGGAATGGAAAAAGACCATGGTGCTGGCATTTGAGATCAGCGAAGCTTCTGCAAAAGTTCGGAGTGGACCGCCCAAAGATGATGAAGAAGACTATGACTTGCCCATTTGGGCCGGAGTGCTTAGCCTGCAGCAAAAGTTTAGCGGCTTAATTCCAGATCCTGAACTAAAGAATTATATTCAGCTGCCAGAACACCTGAAGCTTTACAATCAATAGAGTTTTATTTATTTCTTTCGCAGGAAAGCAGAGCAGTTTTCCAGGAAATTTTTGGGCTGTTCAATAAATAAGAAATGCCCGCAATATTTATAAGTTTTTAATTCAGCCTGTGGCAATTTTAGTACTAAGCGTTCAATCGCTTCCATAGGAATATTATCCAGCATACCATGAATAACCAGCACAGGAAAGTTTAATCTTTCCAGTGCTGGATAAAAATCAAAGTCGGATAAATCTTTACTTAATGCTGTGCCTAAAGCACGACCTGCCTGTGCATGATTGGCTTCCAGTTGAAGATTAAGTTTTGAAATTTTATCAGGCCGGTAAAAAGCATTTCTGAAAGAGATCATGTACAACTCTTTGAATGCTTCCGATTCCTGATTTTTAAATGCAGCTGATTGAATGATGTTTGCCCTGTCAATGCTATCCCGCCTGCTTATTTTTTCTTTTTGTATCAATGCGGCCTCTGCCTGGTAAGCACTTGATAAAGGCGCAGGGTGTAGCAGAATTAATTTTTTAATTCTATGCGGATAATATGTACCATACTTAATGGCCGGAATAGCCCCCCATGAATGCGCAATGATGTTAAGTTTTTCTTGCCGCAAATGTCTTCTCAATGCTTCAAGATCATCAGCAAAAAATTGCAGGCGTAGAGAATCAGGATGTGGAACTGCTGATTTCCCATGCCCGCGCATATCAATAAATACCAATCTGAATCTTTTGCTTAGCTCATTAAAGTGTGGGTGCAAATAACTTTGATTCAATCCAGGCCCCCCATGCAATACAATTACAGTTTCGCCAACACCTTTAATTTCTGTATAAAGCTTAGTGCCATTGATGTTGAGATAGCCGGAAAAGGGGCGTGTATTTTGTGCATCAGCAGATTCAACATTCAAAAAAAGCCATAAAACAATGATGAGTTGTTCTAGAGTAAATTTTGAATTTCGAACCTTGAATGCAGCATTCATTTACCAAAAGGCTTTGCGTAAATAATATCCGGTTAATGCTGCACATCCTCCAACTATCGCGCCAATAAAGGCCGTAAGTATGAGTAGTATGGGCTTACTAACTGAAAATATAGCAGCAACTCTTTCTCCCAAACCCGACTGAGTACTCCAGTCAATCAAAATGGCCATCAATAACCAGAATAATCCTATACCTAAAAATCCGGCAAAGAATGCGCGCGCACCATTTACAGAAAGAAAAAAGCCAACGAGAGAAGCTGCAATGGCTAATGACCACCAGGGCAGCATGTATTGCAGAATTAAATACAATAAGGCTATTAATAAAGTGTGAGTTACAAATCTTAACATAAGATCAAGGTTTTAGGGTTGTACTTGGGTAAGACTGGTATGCAGCAGCACTTGCATTAAAATCAAGTTGAAGGTATTCGCCTTTACTCCATTTCTTTAATAAATCATTGTAATATTTACTGCCAGGGTTTCCTGATTGTCCGCCTGGGTAAACACCCCATGCTTTTACACCTTCACTTTCAAGACTAACCACCATGCGCCAGCTGGGGCCATGTGTTCTGCTGCAAGCATTTACCGCATCACCGGTGCCGCCATGTTCTACATGTTCACTTAATTGCTCTAAGCGCGCCAGGTGTTGCACGAAAGTATCTTTGAAATCTGCCCATGATGGATCTTTACTTTTTTCTGCCTTCCAATCTTCTACTCTTTTTACTGCTGTTGCGAATGATTGGTTGATCAGGCTGAAGGCATTTTCTTTTTCAGGTGTTTCCCGGATATCAAAGAATTCAAAATCAGGATTTGTCTTCAGCAGTTTGATGGTAGTATAATCTGTTGGTCTTGGCAGTAAAACTTCTGAATTGCGCATTTCATCCCAAATGAGGTTGTACAGCGCGCTCCACCATGAAACAAAATAAGATGCGCCTGCTTCATTTATGTCATGGTAATAATTCCATTTGCTTAAAATATCATAAGCCAGTTTTTCCTGTTCATTCAGATTTTCAGTTTTTGTATGCTCCAGCAGGTATGGAAGAATCTCAGCTGCTTTCAGATTGTAATTATCTAATTGCAGTTTCATCATGTCTTTCACGCTGATGTTTTGGGATTCGGCAAGTACCTGGTTAATTCTTCTGTTGCGATAAGCTTCAAAACTTGTTGAATGTACAAAGTATGGATAAGTTTCATCTACCGGATATTGATTGGCAGAGCTTGCAAAACCTCTTTCCGGATTTTTATACATCACATTTTGTTCAAAGGGTATGTAGGCTTTCCAACCATGATTGCTGTTACTGCCATCTAATACAAAGCGGCCTTCATTTTTTCTTCTTACCGGATATTTGCCTTGTATACGCATGGCGATATCGCCTGATACTGATGCAAACACAAAGTTTTGAGCCGGTGCATGAAAGTGATTGAGCGCATCCATGTAATCATCATGATTTTTAGCGCGGTTTAGTTTGTAGAAAGTAAGTACTTCGTTAGAGGGGTCATGCGATACCCACCTGAAGGCGAAATTTTCTTTCTCAGTTCCGGCCATGAATGATTTATCGATCACAACAGGTCCCCAGTGTGTCCAGGTAATGGTATCAATAAAAATTTTTCCGCCTCTTATTTTTAGTGTGTCAATTTGCTTACCGGTATTTGCCCATCTGCCATCTAATTTATAACGGCTCATGCTCGCATCTTCAAATTCCATTTTATACCAGTCAACCAAATCGCGCTGTGCATTGGTTACACCCCAGGCAACATGCTCATTAAATCCGCTGATAACTCCAGGAGCTCCCGGTAAGCTTGCACCCATACAATTAATGCCGGGTGCGTTAAGATGTGCTACATACCAAATGCTGGGCAGGCTCATGTTCAGGTGAGGATCGTTTGCCAGCATGGGTGAACCTGTATTTGTTTTGCTGCCATGCACGGCCCAGTTGTTACTGCCAACGTTAGGATTACCCGGTTCAAAAGCCTGTGCGGTAATGAGTTCATCAGGCAAAGCTAAAGGAACATCATCTAATTCCACCCTTTCAAAATCCCATCCTCCCGGATTATCAACTATCGGATCACCCACGCCTTCATGTGCAGGGTATAAGATGTCAACAATATCAAGTCCGTATAATTTAAGCGCATTGGTCATCTGCAGATCTTTATCACCAATGTTGAGTGTTTGCGCCATGCTTTTAAGCAATAAGGCAGATTTCAGGTTAGTCCATGCTTCTGGTTTGTAGGCTAATAACTTGTATTCAAAAGGAAGGTCGCGGTAACTCAGTTGTTCAATAAATGCGTTTACGCCTTTGGCGTATTGTTCAACCATCATGGCAGCTTTAGGATCTTGTTCCATGGCCCGGAGTGCATTTTTGGCTGCGTAAACCATGCCGAGTCTTCTTTGCGTGCGATCATAATCTTGCCCTTGCTGCCCAATGATTTCAGAAATTCTTCCTGCAGCGGCATGGGTTTGAAATTCCATTTGCCACAAGCGATGGCTGGCCGTAACAAAACCCTGGGCCAGGTATAAATCTTCATCGTTTTCAGCAAAAATGTGGGGGATTAAGGCGCTGTCGTAATAGATGCTCACCTTATTTTTCAAACCCGGAATCTGCCAACTATCAGGTGCAGAAAATCCGGCTTCGGCATTTTGCCAGAAACCTTGCAAGGGATCTAAAAATCGCCCTAGCGGAGGTACAGGGTTGTTGCCAATTACATGTCTGTTATCCAGAGCCCAGACCAGCGCGATGCTTAACAGGGCCATCAGCAGGAATCTTGCTATCTTCATAGACTTATTTATTTCAGGAAATGTGTGATACCGTCATCAAAATAAAAAGCTTTTCCTAATTTTCGGACTCCATATAAATAATAATTTGTTTGAAAGAGATAAGCGCCAGGTATTCCAAAGAAATCATCAGAAAAGCTGAAAACATCAGGGCTATTTTTTGTGATGTTGATGGTGTGCTGAGCGATGGTAAAATCATTTATGATGCTGATGGAAAGGAACTGAAAGCATTTAATGTGAAAGACGGGCAAATCATCAAACACTTGAAAAAGGAGAATATCATTGTAGGTATCATTTCTGGTCGAGAGTCTAAATCAGTAAGTGTACGAGCTGTTGAATTAAAGCTCGATTTTTGTCATCAGGGTATTCTGGATAAAGCGGCAACATTTGAAAAATTAATCAAGCATTATCAACTAAAAGCGAAAGAGGTAGCATTTATTGGAGATGACATAAATGATTTGCCTGTGCTGCGCAAGGTTGGCTTAAGTGTTTGTCCGGCTGATACCTTTGAGTACATCAAGCAAGAAGTTGATTTGGTTACTTTTGCCAAAGGAGGTAAAGGTGTATTGCGAGAAGTTGCTGATATGATATTGGCAGCGAAAGGCAAAATGGAAAAAATTATTAAGTCGTAACATAAAGCATCTCTGCTAAGCAAATGGAAATTTTCAAGAACGAAGTAAGTATTTCAGATAGTATTAAAATTGGTGGTAATCGCATGGTGCTTTTTGCAGGACCCTGCGCGGCAGAGAGTGAAGAAATATGCCTGGAAGTTGGCAGCAAAGTAAAATCAATTTGCGAGAAGCTGGATATCGCTTATGTTTTCAAAGCTTCGTTTGATAAGGCTAATCGTACATCTGC
>DAOLDI010000195.1:0-5013 GCA_035327445.1 Cyclobacteriaceae bacterium
CATAATAGGCTCCTTGAATTTCATCTAAAAGCTCAATGTATGTTTTATAGCTGGTACCTCTGTCGGTTTTATAAGTAACGATGGCTACCTTGGGGTGATCAGAAGATCTGGGATCTCTTTTTGACAATCCTTTCAAAGATGCCGGCATAGCATTATAAACCTGCACATAGTCAGCATCTGGTGCACCAAAGTTCAGGATGAACTCCTTAATCATTGGCCTAAGCTTGGAAAAGTCTTCCATTGGCTCACCTTCCACCAATACTTTATCAAATGAATTTACCTGAATTTTAAAAAGGTTCTTCTCAGGTATTTTGATATCCATTTGTTCAAGCTGCTCAGGTGGAGGCGGAAGCATGATACTCAAGCCTCTGTCGTTAGCAATAGTGGTTGTTACCAGGAAGAAAATCAACAGCAGGAAGGCGATATCCGCCATCGAGCTGGAGTTAATCTCCGGTCCACCTCTTCTTTTCTTAGCCATTATTTAAATGCTTTAACTATTTCAGTATAAATAATTGCAAGTATAGAGCCGAAGAGCAGTATGTACATGGTGATTAAAATTCCACCTAATGTTTTAGACATACCCTCATCAACTCCCATAGCGATAAACTCTGCCTTTGTTTCATTTCCTGATATTGCATAAGAAATGATAAAGACGAGTATGATTGCCCCTACCCCTATGCCAGACTTAACCAGGGCCTTGGGCTCACTGATAGAGTTTATCAGTGGCCAGACAATGGCAAAACCGGCACACGCAAAGAATAGCAGGTAACCAATGTATAATCCTATATCTACAAAATCCATAATTCTAAATTTTAGCGGGTCAATTTGTGCTTAACAAGCAAGTCTACCAGTGAAATAGAAGCATCTTCCATTGAGTTCACCATAGAGTCGATTTTAGATACCAGGTAGTTATAAAATACCTGTAGAATAATACCTACAATCAAACCGGCAGTTGTTGTTAAAAGGGCCACTTTAATACCACCAGCCACAATCTGAGGAGAGATATCACCGGCTGCTTCAATCGCATCGAAGGCCGCAATCATACCTACCACAGTACCCAAGAAACCAAGCATGGGGGCAAGTGCAACGAATAATGAAATCCAAACCAAACCTCTCTCAAGGCGGCCCATTTCTACTGATCCGTAAGCAATGATTGATTTTTCAACCATTTCAATGCCTTCTGACATGCGCATTAAACCCTGGGTGAAGATAGAGGCAACTGGACCTCTGGTATTTTTTGTAACTTCTTTTGCTGCTTCAACACCTCCCTTAGAAAGTGCATCTTCAACATTGGCTAATAACTTTTGGGTATTGGTGGTAGCCAGGTTAAGGGTGATAATTCTTTCAATAACAATGGCAAGACCCAGAATCAAACAAGCCAATACGGGTGTCATCCACTGCCAGTCACCTTCAATAAATTTATCCTTGATTACCTGATGGAAGCTCTTTTCTTCCTTTTCACTTTCTACAATGGTAATTTGTGCCGGAGCGGGTTCAGGTTCTGGCTGAACTTCTTCAACCTGTTCTGTTTCTTCTGTTTCTGCTTCCTGCTCCTGAGCATCCTGAGCTTGTACAAAGCCTGAAATACCGTAAGTAAGTATTCCCAATAAGGCCAATAATTTTAGATGTTTTTTCATAGTAAATGTTTTAAAATTCATTTTAGCGAAGGTCCAAAATTAAATGTTTTGATCATTTATCAACAGATTTTAAAAAAATTTTCAAGACCAATTCTCTATTTCTTTAGAATAAGATAAGGCGCCTGAAAAGTTAACCTAATATTATTTTGCCATTCATATCTAAAATAACCCAAATACACATGAAAAGTCACATATCATTAAGATCTGCTTGTATTACATACCCATGAAATAGATGCTAACAATTGGTTGGTGCTGCTTAAATTAATTTATTTGCGCTTCTTTTACAGGAGAGATGCAGGAGTGGCTGAACTGGCACGCCTGGAAAGCGTGTAGACGTGAAAACGTCTCGAGGGTTCGAATCCCTCTCTCTCCGCATCATATTGTATCTAACTGCAAAGGCAATTTGCATGGGCGCTTATTACTCAATCAGTAATTTCTCCTGCAATATTCTTTTGCAGCATATATGCAAGATCACCTGCTGCGTAATTCCCTAATACAAACATCAGTTTGGTAATGGCAGCCTCGGTTGTCATATCTTTGCCACTGATTACACCAATCTCCTCCAGCATTCTGCTTGTTGTGTATTTGCCCTGCATGACCATACCACCAGGACATTGAGAAACATTGAGTACCACCAGGCCATTGCTTATCGCTTGTTTTAAGTGTTCAATAAACCATGATGCAGCGGGCGCATTACCTGATCCGTAAGTCTCTAATAATAAACCTTTGAGATTGGGGGTCGACAATACCTGCTTCACATAGGCTTCAGTTATTCCCGGAAAAAGTTTTAACAATGCAACACGCTCATCAAACTTAAGCTGAAGACTAAAGGCTTGTTGAAGATAATGCTGTATGTATGCATAATTTACTTCGATGCGAACACCTGCTTTTGCCAATGCAGGATAATTATCAGAACGAAAAGCATCAAAATGCAGGCTCTCTACTTTTTTTGATCTGTTGCCACGCAAAAGTTCATACTCAAAATAAATGCATACTTCTGGAACCAGCGGCTTGCCAGCTTCTTTCATGGCGGCAATCTCCAATGCTGTTATCAGGTTTTCTCTTGCATCAGACCGTGGTTCGCTAATTGGCAATTGTGCGCCTGTAAAAATTACCGGCTTATTTAAGCCCTGCAGCATATAACTCATGGCTGAGGCTGTGTAAGCCATGGTATCGGTACCGTGCAAGACAACAAAGCCTTCCTGCGTATCATAATGTTGCTGTATGATGCGGGCAATCTGCTGCCAATGTGTTGGATCTATATTGGAAGAATCTATCGGCTCTTCAAAAGAAATTACCGTTAATTCTAAGGCAAGTGTTCTTAATGCGGGTAAATGGTTGAGTATATGATTGAAATCAAATGGTACTAATACTCCGGCTTCATCTCGCACCATACCTAATGTGCCACCTGTATATATAATGAGTATCCGGGTTTGCGGACTGGCCGGTGAAGCTGTATTAATTACTGTGCTTTTGATATTCATGTATTTAGCTAAACAATAATTTACTATTGCCTGATGTCTCTGCCGCCACTTCTTCAATACTGATTTGCATTAAATCTGCAACTCTTTGTGCAATCAATTGCAAATAAGCCGGTTCATTGCGCTTTCCTCTGTGAGGCACAGGCGCAAGATAGGGACTATCTGTTTCCAATACGATATGCGCCAAATCAACATCAGGCAGAACTTTATCCAATCCTCCATTTTTAAAAGTAGCAACACCTCCAATTCCAAGGTAAAAGCCCAAATCAATTATTCTTTTAGCCTGCTCGGGCGTGCCTGAAAAACAATGGAATACTCCTTTCAGATTTTCATCTTTCAGGTGCTCAACCATATCAATCGTCTCGTTCAAAGATTCTCTGCAATGAATTACAATGGGCAATTTGTGTTGAATAGCCCAGGTAACTTGTATCTTAAATGCTTCCTGCTGTTGTTCCCAAAATGTCTTGTCCCAATATAAATCGGTACCGATCTCGCCTACTGCCGCAAACTTTCTGCGCGCCAACCATGATTCCACCTCATATAATTCTTTTTCAAAATTTTTATTGACTGAACAAGGATGCAGCCCCATCATGGCAATGCATGCTTGCGGGTGCTTCGCTTCAAGGTTCAGCATGTCATCAATAGAAGTGTGATCTATATTGGGCATGTATATTTTATGCAAGCCTACATCTGCAGCGCGTGCCAGCATATCTTCCCTGTCATCAGCAAAATCTTTCAGGTAAATATGCGCGTGGGTATCAATCAGCTCCATTAAAAAATATTTGCAGGTATGGAATGAAAATAATAAGTCCGGCAATGATAGCCATAATTGCTGTAAGCAAAACCGCAGCCGCAGCAATATCTTTTATTTTACCTGCTTCAGGATTTATCTCAGGATGCACCAGGTCGACTAACTTTTCTATGGCTGTATTGATGACCTCAGCTGCAAGTACAAGTGCATAAAATAAAATAACTACCAGCCACTCTGTTGTGGTAATGCTAAATGCATAAGCTGCCAGTGCAACTAAAATAGCTATGAATACATGCACCTGCATATTGCGCTGGGTTTTGAACACATGCATCAATCCCTGAAAGGCATATTTAAAACTCATGATGAACTTCATGCCGGTATTTGTTTAATAGCCTCAGTTAGTAAATTATAATCTGCCGCAATGTTGAACCCTGTAAAATTAGCAGATTGTATCAAAGCTTGTTTCAAATCAAAATTATGTTGTTCAACATAATGGGCTATTCCTTTTTGTTTCAGGATTTTTGCCAGATACTGTTGTTCGGTCTGGCCGGGTGTAGGAATAAATACGGCTGACTTACCTAATGCTGCTAAATCCATGATGGTACTGTATCCGGGCCTGGCAATAATGAGTTCAGCACCCAGAAGTAACTGAGCCAAAACTTTTCCTTCCAAATAACCTACTTCACTGTAAAGGCCGTTGGTTTCAATCTCGGTGTCTTCACCTGCCTTGCCTCTGATGAGCAATGTGGCTTGCTGCAGGTTCATCAACTGCTTTCTGAGCTTATCTTCCAATATTTTCCGTTGTGGCTCTGGTCCGCTTAGCAACGCGATATACTTAAATCGCTTTACTGCTTTTACTTGTTGCGGAAGTCTTGACAGTAAACCTATGTAACGCAGGTTTTCTGATTTAAAAGCAGAAAGTTCTCCGCTCAACTTTTGTTCGTCAGGAAAATCAGGTACCCAAAATGAATTGAAGTGCTTGAGTTGTTGCCTGTGCAAGCGATTAAAAAGAGCTTGCAAAAATGCCAAGCCTGAAGACATGCGTGGTTGCAATTGATGGCTAAGAAAAATACTATGTACGCGCGGGTGATAACAACCATAGCGATGATCTGAAATTATACAGGTATACGCATTCGATGTGCAC
>DAOLDI010000196.1:0-4988 GCA_035327445.1 Cyclobacteriaceae bacterium
AGTATATTCTTCCTCAGCTTCTTCAACTTGTTGAATAAATTCTTGCTGTGTTATGGCTGAGCCGTCTGCTTTATATCCTACAACCGGGTTCTCTTCTTTCTTCAAAATCTCCTTTACCTGTTCAATTATTTTTGAATCCTGCACCCTGATTAAGCGTTCGATAATCGAAAGTTTCTCTTCTTGTAAATCCATAACCTCATTAATGTTTTACTTATCAAATATAATACTTTGAATTCAAGCTTGAACTATGCTTGCTATTGTCAGATAATAATAACCTGCTTCACATACAAATCAGAAGATTAAGTCAAATTCATTCCCGGCTATTTGAAGTAGTTTTTCTCAACAACACATAGCCGGCTAATCCTGCAATAAATGAAGCTACCAATATCCCGATTTTGGCCTGCAGTATATAATTGGCATCTGTAAAAGCCAGTTCGGTAATAAACAATGACATGGTGAAACCAACTGCAGCCAACAAAGAGGCGCCATAAATATGTGGCCAGCGCACGCCATCGGGCAGCTTGGCAAGCTTGAGCCATACCATCAGTTTACTCATGCCAATAATGCCTACGGTTTTACCGATGATGAGTCCGAAGATGATACCTAATGCAACCGGACTAAATACATTATCGCTGAAATTTCCAGAGAAGGTTACACCTGCATTGGCCAAGGCGAAGATGGGCATTACTACAAAGGCAACGAAGGGATGCAGCGCATGTTCCAGTCTTTGCAGAGGCGTCATGGCTTCTTTGGATAAATATTTGAATTTTTCGAGCACATACAATTGTTCTTTGCTCACCAGTTTATCATCCGTGCGCTCTGCTTTATCAAATTCTGACATCAGTGTTCTTGCACTCTTACTAAATGAATCTTCATCAAATTTTACATAGGCAGGAATAGTCAGCGCAGCCAGCACTGCTGCAATGGTAGCATGCACACCCGACATGAGAAAGGCCAGCCACAAACCGGCAATACCTACTACACCATAAAATGTTGTGTTGCGCACGCCAATCAGGTTGGCAATAATTAATACAGCCATAAATGCACCACCAACTGCCAGGCTGATGAAATCAATATTAGATGTATAGAAAAAAGCAATCACCAGCACAGCACCCAGGTCATCGGCAATGGCCAAAGCGGTGAGAAATATTTTTAAAGACAGTGGCACACGATTACCCAATAAATAGAGTATGCCCAATGCAAAAGCAATATCAGTTGCCATAGGTATGCCCCAGCCATTGCTGCTTTGTCCGCTTGCATTAAATGCCAGGTAAATCAATGCAGGAACTACCATGCCGCCCAAGCCTGCGGCTAAAGGAAGTACCGCATCTTTAGGACTAGACAATTCACCGGCAATGATTTCGCGTTTTAATTCCAGACCAATCACAAAAAAGAAAATGGCCATCAAACCATCGTTAATCCAGTGATGCAAATCTTTGCTGATGACAAAGTCGTCATAACCTATACTGAACTTATGTTCCCAGATGTGGTGATATTCTTCTGCCCAGGGAGAATTGGCCGCAATGAGTGCGATTAAGGCCGAAACAAAAAGAATAATACCACTGGTGGTGGAATTATTGATGAATTTCTGCAGTGGCGTAATCAGCCAGATATCAACAATGCTTTTTCTCATGCTGCGAAAATAGGAAAGCTAAAATTCTAGCTGAATTTTTGGAGGAAATATTTGGTTGAAAACGAAATTATATCTTTTCAGGCATAAATAAGTTTTCCTTTTGGTTTAGGAATATACCGGCCCTTGAGTTTGGCTGTTTCAATCCATTCGTCTATCACGACTTCAACATTAGACAGCGCTTCTTGATAAGTTAATCCATCAGCAACACAGCCGGCTAATTCAGGTACTTCTGCAATAAACGCTTCATCTTCTTTGCTCCAGTAAATAATGATTTCGTATTTATGATTCGTTTTCAGCATTCTTTAAGATTTATTAATCGTTTGGTCATTTAGTTCGGTATTAACACGAAGTAGGCAGGAAGCAGTCGGCAGTCTTTTTTGCTCAATTTACTGCCTACTGCCTACTAAAATACGAACAAAGTTGTGCATCCATTAATAAATACTATTTCAAAAATAAGATATTTATGTGATTGTGAAGCGTGTTATATTTTTTAAATTCGATGCTTAATCACACAATCCCATGAAAACTGTAAAAACCATTTTAAAGGTATTGCTCGGCATTATACTTGTGCTGGCAGTGGTTGTCGTAATTGGCATGTTTGCTGTTCCTACTGAAATGAGGATAGAAAGAAGCATAGATGTGAACGCACCTAAAGCCATGGTGCATCGTTATGTCTCGCATTTGCAACTGATGAAAGAATGGGGCGTGTGGTTCGACATGGACCCCGACATGAAGAACGAATATGCAGATGAAGATGGCAGACCCGGAGCTATTAATACCTGGGAGAGTAGTGTAGTTGGCAATGGCTCACAAGAAATTACTTTAGTAACTGCCGACAGGGTTGAAACCAAATTGAGATTTACTGGCGACTGGGAAAGTGAGGCAGATGCTTACATTCAACTTGCGGAGGGAGAAGCTGGTGCTGTAAAAGTAAGTTGGGGCATGATTACGGAGATTGGCAGGCCATTTAATTTCATCATGAGCTTAGCAGGTTTTGAAAAAGCCTTGACAGATGATTATGACAGGGGCTTAATTAAACTGAAAGATTTACTGGAAGAAAAAGTCAGGAGTAAAACGTATAATGGCTATGTCATAGAAACGGTGCAAGTACCCCCAACAATTTTTTTATACAAGCGTGATAAAGTTGCTATGGATGCTATTCAGGAATTTTTTGAAAACAATCTTGGCGCTTTATATAATCAATTAACCAAAGCAGGCGCAAGTCCAGGTGCACCTTCTGGATTTTTCTTCGTGTGGGATGAAGCCAACAACATTACTGAAATGGCTGCAGCAATTCCTTTTAGCGGGGGCAGGGGAATCAAACCCGAACAGACTTTAATGATTGAAGGGAGCGCTTTGAAAATAGATTACTATGGTAATTATGGTACAGACCAGATACCCGCTTATGAGGCTTTTGCAGATTATATCAAAGACTGGTCATTAGAAGAACGCGAACTGATTTGGGAAGAATATGTTACCGACCCCGGAGAAGAACCGGATACCAGTAAATGGCTTACACGCATTTATTACTTCATTAAATAAACCTAATCATCTAAAAAATTAAGTGTCCTGCAATTCAAATGCAGGACATTTATTTTTAAAAACCTTCCACAATGCTTGCTATTTAAATCTGTGTTTTTATATTTGCAACAATGTTGCATATAGAATTAAAATCATTTTTAAGGTCAAAATCAGTGGATTTGCTGGGTTTTTTTGGAGCTATTTTATGCGCCATCCACTGTGTGGCCGTGCCAATATTGCTCAGCATTTTTGCTGTAGGCATACTTACACAAGATTGGCTGGAATACGCCTTCATCATTTTTACATGTTCAATAGCCGGCTATGCTTTGGGTATGGGCTATCTCAGACAACATCAAAACTTATTGCCATTGGGTTTATTTTTTCTGGGTTTAGTGTGTATCAGCACAGTAAGAATTGTAGAATCTTCGGTTGTTGAGGTAATGGGGACTGTGGCCGGGGCAAGTATTATCGCCTCGGCCCACCTCATGAACTGGAAGCTGCTTAAAAGTCTGAAGACAAGAAAAGCAGAAGCACTATGAGCAAATCAAGCTTCAGTTTCTTTTGTATTTTTTTATTAAGTACGTTGCCCGTGTTTGCACAATCTGATACATGGGAGCTATTTGCCAAAGTGAAATTCACTTCTAAGTTTTATAAAGAGTTTAATGAATACTTTCTCACGCCAAAGTTTGATGACAACATCAAAAAACTTGAAGGCAAAGAAGTAATACTTAAAGGGCACTACCTGCCATTTGATTTAGCGAACAAACAGCTGATTGTCATTTCGAAATTTCCTTTTGCACAATGTTTCTTTTGCGGAGGAGCCGGCCCTGAGTCGGTAGCTGAAGTGCATTTCAAAGAAAAACCACGGAAGTTTAAGGCAGATGAAATCATTACCGTAAAGGGAAGATTAAAACTGAACGACAATGATGTGAGCCATGTAAATTTTATACTGGAAGATGCAGAACTGGTATTGAAAGGACCGGTGTAGTTAATTCAAGATTTAAAATCACTACTGACCGACAAAAAAATATGAATTTACTTCTAACCCTTGATTTTATTGATTCCGCTACCTCTCTCCTCCCGAAGCTTCGGGAGGAGAGAGGTAGGAGTGAGCCTGCCTGCTCGAAGCCGATGCTTCGCTTCGGCAAAGGCAGGGTCAGACAAAATGAAATCAATAAAATCAAGGGTTTTTGAGATATTAAAACTTGTTTCTGACAAAAATGATTTAAAATTCAAAATTCAATGAAATCTTCATGCACTGTGTACACCTGCGGAGATGAAAGTAGACATGGCATGAAGGTTCCATATGACCTTAGTAAAGCAATAGTTAACATATGAAACAGATACTGATTATACTGAGCGTTTTGTTTATCGCAG
This sequence comes from Cyclobacteriaceae bacterium, assembly GCA_035327445.1. GTDB lineage: Bacteria > Bacteroidota > Bacteroidia > Cytophagales > Cyclobacteriaceae > DAOLDI01. The sequence goes on from DAOLDI010000196.1 coordinate 4,532, forward strand.
CATGCCATGCTAAAAAAGAAGACCCTGTGCTGGCAGAAGCCGCAGCAGTGCATGAAGAAGCGATGCAGCTCTTCCATGAACTCGAAGATTTGTTGAAAGAGTTGGAACAAAATGAAAGTATTGCTGTGGATGCAATGGCAAGTATCAAAATTGCATTACAAGAGTGGGAAGAAAACCTGGTAGAGGTTCCGGGCTATGAACATGACCATGAACACGAAGCACACGGACATCACCACCACCATCATGCTCATCAAAAGATGGAAGTCACTTCAGATGAAATGCTGCTCATTCAAAAAGAAATTCGGGATAACATCAACAATTTACTGACGCAGGCAAAAGCATTGATAAGAGAATGATAAAGGATTTCAAGAAAGCAAAAAAGTTACCCGTTACGGTACTCAGCGGATTTTTAGGCGCAGGCAAAACCACCCTGCTCAATCATGTATTAAACAACCGG
>DAOLDI010000197.1:0-4983 GCA_035327445.1 Cyclobacteriaceae bacterium
TTTAGCGAAGGTGATGATTGTGATTTGAGATTATCAGATCCAACAAAACCGCTTGACTCTGATATTGAAATCATTGCCAAGCCTAAGGGTAAGCGCCCTTTAACCATCAACCAGTTATCGGGTGGAGAAAAAACCTTAACGGCTACTGCCCTCTTGTTCTCCATGTATTTACTGAAGCCTGCACCCTTCTGTATTTTTGATGAGGTGGATGCCCCGCTTGATGATGCCAACATTGATAAGTTCAACAACATCATCCGTACCTTCAGCAAAGACTCACAGTTTGTGATTGTTACACACAACAAACGCACCATGACTTCTACCGATGTGATTTATGGTATTACCATGGTAGAGAAAGGCGTATCTAAAGTGGTGCCGGTAGATTTGCGAGAGTTGGCCAATTAAGTTTGCTAAGCTTATAACAACAACGATAAATGAAATGCCAGTAGAATTTCTTACTGGCATTTATTTTTATCCCGGAATTAAACTGAAGCAATCTTAAAAATAATTTAAACCATCCCCTATACTTTGGGAGTCACAAAGAGATATAGCTGAATTTTGTTCTCTGAAGCGCCTGCCGCCAGTTACCAGGATTCAGCGATGACTGAGCGTCTAAATTTCCTTAACATCATACACAATTACCTTGCTCCACAAATGCTTATAATTATCGATAAACTTCAGATGAACAGGATCTACCTGGTAAGCATCATGGCCTTTGATATCATCAAAAGCAGTAAAGAGTGAGAAATCATAACTGCTTTCAATTACTTCCCTTTTTTCAGTGGCTGCCGGCACACCTATGCGAAAATCACGCAAAGCATCTATCTTACGCAAAGTGTTTAAGCCTTCAAGCAATTTATCTTTATCACTGGCATCATCCGGATTGTTCATCCAAAAAAATACATGATGAATCAATTTTCCTGAAGACTTTTTAGCATGAACAGGGAAAGTCAAACCTAAAGCCGCTACTGTAGCCGCTGTTACAAATTTTCTGCGGGATGTTTTCATGTTTTAAATTAGTTCCATTTTATTATATAGTTGAATAAATTGCCTGATGGCATCATTGTCTTTGCTTGCAAAAAGCGCATACATCTTTTTAACCGTTTCAATATTCCCCAATTTTTCTAGCCCTCCTGTCTGCTCTTTGTTTGTTAACATCATCAATCAATTTGAAAGTAATCTGTGGTATTTAGCTCTATGGCCTTTTTGAGGTTGATCAGATTGGTTTCTTCCTGTTTCTTTAGTGAACTTACTAACAAGGCCATGATAGATTTTGAAAATATTCCATTTCCTGCTGCGGTGGTAATTGAATTAATCATTGTTTTACCATCAATAGAAGTAATGCTCAATTTGTAGTCCATATCCATAAAATCAGATTCATACAACATGGAGATAGATTCATTGGGCACCATGCCAGTTATCGTTTCTTTAATAGCCATACTTTCTCCTTCATTATCAAAATAGATCATTGACACAGCACCAACTGTGCCCGGTGTACCGCTTACATGTTCCATTCTTTGAAAGCCTGGTAACCATTCAGGCAATTTCTCCGGGTCTTGCAGTACGGCCCAGGTTTCGGCCGGTGTTTTGCCGACTGTTATTTCACATTCATAACTTACAACAGGTTTAACTAAACCCAATGCTAAGAAGGCTATTACCAATACGATGATAATGCCAATGAAATATTTTAAAAACTTCATGATGCTAGATATTTTATGAATTACTTGATTTTAATTTTTTGCCTATCAGCATAATTTGCTGAATGAATTTTCAGATCGCCATTTGATTTGCGAGAAGCAGTTCTTACACCGCCAAAGAGAATCAGTTGCTTTCAGTATATTTTTTAAAGTTGTTTAAAATAGACTGCCATCCATCCCTTTGCAATTCTATTGAGTTTTCTGTCTCGGGGTCAAATGTTACACTTACTTCTGTTTCTCCATTTGTTTCTTTAAACTCAACCTGGGCATATCTTCCGCCAAATTCATAGCTGAAATACTCTCCTAAATTGATTTCGGTGTAAACTGCCTCAAAGTCAAAACCAAAACTTCCATCTTTGGCTTCCATTCGCGCTAAATATCTCCCTCCAACTCTCAAATCGTTTGTGGCTTTCGGACAATGCCAACTTGGGTCTGCGAAATTCCATTTTGTAATGTGCTCAGGTTTGGTATAGTAATCCCAAACTTTCAGTTTGTTAGCCGAAACAATTGCGCTTATGCTTATTTTTTCTTGTGCCATATTTTTTATTGTGTTGTTTGAACTGGCTCAGTAAACATTATTTCCCATTGGTGCCCGTCAAGGTCTGCAAAACAATCGTAATACATCCAACCATGGTCTGCCCCTTCGCGGTAGCGTGTTGCCCCGTTTTCAAGAGCAAGTTTTACTATTTTATCAACTTGTTCTCTGCTCTCTACTTCAATGGCAGTTAATACTTGCGTTGTGGTTGCATCTGCAATAGCCCTGTCTGTAAAAGTACTAAACATTTCGTGAGTGATGAGCATTGAATACATCAGTCCCTCATTTAATACTAAACACAATGCCCTGTCATCAGAAAATTGTTCGTTAAACTGAAAACCAAGTTTGGTCCAAAAATCCCTTGTTCTGTTCAGGTCTTTGATGGGAAGATTTACGAAGATTGATTTTACTTTCATGCTACTTTATTTTGATAGTCTGTTTTTATACCAATGGTTAACAAAACCCCGTCCAACTGCTCGAAAGCTCCAGCCAGAGAGCGAACATCTTATGAATCCCCATTTGATAGGGCCTATGTGAACTACTTTAGGTAATTCAAATCAATTTCGCGCACTCTTTTCATTTATCAATTTGAGTTTTCAAACCATTTGACAATTGGGTTTATCCATTCTTTGTACCCTTTGTAAATAAATCCATGACTAAGTCCAGTATTAAGTTTTACTTCCTTATATGTGGCTATATGTTTTCTATTTTGAAAAATATCGTTACATGTACCACGGGGATCTGTAATTTCTATGATTGAAAGGAAGTTGCCATATAACTCCATATTAATGTAGTCTTTATAAGCATCAGGCCAGCAACCTCCCATAATCACATACTTCATTTCTTTGTTTTTTAACTTTGATGAAGCGTGAATAGCAATATTCCAGCCAGCAGAAGCTCCTACCACAATAATGTTTTCAGTTTTTGCACCTGACTGAAGTAGTGAATCAATCTGGCCAACAATTTTACTTATGTAAACCGAATCATCAATACCTTTTTTACGATTTTCGCTTATTACGTTAAATCCACGTTTACGTAATGAATCTAAAATATTATGATACTCGTAAGGTCCCCATTCCGGTCTTGATGGATTTATTGCATTATCTCCAAGTTCAGTAACTACACCACCATGAAGGTAAAATAAATATTTCTCGGAATTCATAATTTTCCCAGAAATACTTGGATAAAATGTTTGGCCCGGCACTGTTGAACTCATTAATAGTATTATTAGAACTACTTTCATTTCTAATTTTTCATTAATACAAAATTAATAATTACTAAACAGTTTAAATAATCTTTAGATTTTCAAAAACTTGGTTTGTAATTTTCCTTCTGTTTGAGGCAAAATTTTTAGAATCAAACCCTCTATCCAAAAATATTCTCGTAGCAAAAAAATATATGTTTCCATTTCTCTCCAAAAAGCCTACCCACCAACCTATATGCATGTCCTCCAACCTAGTCCATCCAGTTTTACCATAAAAATTAGCATCAGCAAAGCTTTCTGAAAACATTAGGCCTTTGAGGATTTCTACATTATTCTTGGAAAATTGAGTATTACCTTCAAAAATGTTTTTTAGAAAAACTATTTGCTCTCTTGGACTGATGGCAAAGTCTCCGAAATTCCAAAAATCAACATCCTCTTGATCAATTTTCAAATTACCGTAGCCAGCATCATTAAGAAATTTTCTATATGTTTCTTTTCCTATCTTATTTGCTAATTCGATAAATACCCAAACAGCAGAAACTTCAAAAGCTTCTTTAATAGTGATGTCTCTATATATATCAGGCCTATACCCGTACTTTAAGGAATCAGAAATTCCATGCCATTTTATTACGTCCAATTCACTTTCAATAACCCCTGTCTCTAAAGCAATTAAAAGGTTGATAATTTTAAAAGTAGAAGCTGGCAATGTTTGTCTTTTAAATTCAATAGAGTCAGTTAAAATCCATGTCTGGTTATTTAGGTCATATATTGAAGTACTACCTTTTACACCCAAATTCTCAAAAATACTTTTTAGCTCAGGTTTAAAAATTATACTTTCATCTTGGTCCATTTTAGATTGTAGCTCTTGTGCACTAAGTGAAAAAGTTGAAAAACCAAACACTAGTATTTTTAAGAAAAAACTTTTCATCTTTGACCATTAAATTAGCGTGGGTTTAAGTATCTATTTGGAATGTTAGCCGGATGATAATCAATTCCATAATTAGCTTTTAACAATAATGAAACAACCTCATAGATTTGCTCCTCAGTGCGCTGGAATTGCCGGAGAAGTCCCATCATGACATAACTTATTGGGTTCACAGCAGGAATGAATGTCTCCCATTCATATCCTTTGCCCCATACAAGTCCTTTTACTGTTAAATTTAAGTCAGCCTCTTTCGAAACAAGAAACTTCATTACATCAATGCAGGTATTATTGTGTTGGTTAACTGTGTGAAAAATCGGAGTGTGTCCTCCGAAACCATTGTTGTCAAGTCCCGCTTTTGTGTTTATGTCCGCTCCGTGTTTTACAAGAATCTCAGCACAAGCTACATGATTGTATTCAGCACAGATATGTAATAGGGAAACTTCGTAAAGAGGTGTGAAAGCACAATCGAATGAGTATTTTCTTAATAATGCATCTTTGTGAGAGGTTAGTTGCGCGTCAAGTTGCATGGCATCATCCAATAAAACGGATAGCAATACTTTGTCATCAAAATCTAATCCGTAGTCCACAAAGGCCTTAATACATTTCTTAAAGGATGAGCCACGCG
>DAOLDI010000198.1:0-4961 GCA_035327445.1 Cyclobacteriaceae bacterium
CCTTATCGCGCATGGTTGTTACATTAGAAGACATGGTGATATTGATCTTCACTTTATCCCCGGCCACTTTGATAACGGCATCCTCACAATCTTTTCTGATCTTCTCTTTCAGCGGACAAGCCGGTGTGGTAAGCACAACGGTAAAATCTACCTGCTCATCACTTACCGTTAAATCTTTGATCATGCCCAGGCTTACCAGGTCCTTTTTCAAGTCGGGATCTTCTACACCAGCAAGGGCGCTCAGTATTAATTCTTTGCTCAGATTCATTTCTTTCTAAAATGTCGCAATTTAGGCTTCCTGCAGGGTATAACAAACCCGATTGATTTAAGTTGGCGTCAAAAATGAAGTATCTTTGAACTCCTTTTTCAACCCTAAAAACGCAAGGCACTGATTTCCAAAGACACCATAGATGAAGTAATGAACCGCATGGACATTGTGGATGTGGTGAGCGACTTTGTGAGCCTCAAAAAGTCGGGACAGAACTACAAGGCACTGAGCCCATTTTCCAGCGAAAAGACACCTTCCTTTTTTGTGGTTCCGGGCAAAGGCATTTTTAAAGATTTCAGCAGTGGTAAGGGTGGTGATGCCATCACTTTTGTAATGGAACATGAAGGTTTGAGTTACCTGGAGGCCATTCGTTACCTGGCTAAAAAGTATGGGGTTGAAATCAAAGAAGAACAATTAGACGCTGCACAGCAGGGCATACAAACAGAGCGCGAGTCTCTCTACATTATCCTGAATTTCGCCAAAGAATTTTACAGCAATTTGCTTTGGGAAACGGAAGAAGGACAGGGCATAGCCTATACCTATTTCAAAGAAAGAGGCTTTACCGATAAGACGATCAAGAAATTTGACTTAGGCTACAGCCTAGATCAATGGGATGCCTTCAGCAAAGAAGCCATCAGCAAAGGTTATAGTGAAGAATTGCTGGAAAAAGCCGGGCTCATCATCAGAAAGGAGGCTGAAGCCGGTAAAGAGAGTACCCGCTTTTATGACAGGTTTCGTGGGCGTGTCATTTTTCCTGTTCACAACAATGCCGGAAAAGTAATTGCTTTTGGCGCGCGCATTTTAGCTAAAGACGCTAAGCAGCCCAAGTACATCAACTCACCTGAAACTGAAGTTTACCATAAGAGTCATGTACTTTATGGCATCTACCAGGCAAGGCAGGAGATCAGATTACAGGATAATTGCTATTTGGTGGAGGGCTATACAGATGTGATCTCCATGCATCAGGCCGATGTTGAAAATGTGGTGGCCTCTTCAGGCACTGCCTTAACGGAAGACCAGGTCAGGCTTATCAAAAGATTTACTGAAAATGTTACCGTGTTGTTTGATGGCGATGCCGCTGGAATTAAAGCTGCTCTGCGTGGTATCGATCTGATTTTGCGCGGTGGATTAAATGTAAGGGTTGTGGCTTTACCCGATGGGGAAGACCCCGACAGCTACTCCAGAAAAATGAGCAGCACAGAGTTCAAGGATTTTCTGGCTAAAAATACCCAGGATTTTATTTCCTTCAAGGCGGGCTTATTTGCCAAAGAGGCCGGGTATGATCCCATCAAAAAAGCTGCTTCTATTAAAGAAATTGTTGGCAGTATTGCCGTTATTCCAGATCCGGTAAAGCGCTCGGTATATATCAAAGAAACAAGCGATTTGCTGAGTATCTCAGAATCAGTATTACTTACTGAATTAAACAAACTTTTAATTCAGGAGCGAAAAAGAAAAGACAAAGAGCGCATCAAGGCAGATCTTGAGCAGGATGAACTTATTGTACCTGAAAGTATTCCTGATTTATTAGAACCGGCAAAAATCAGTTTTACAGATTTGGTGCAACTGCAGGAAAGAGAAACTATTCGGCTTTTACTCAAATATGCTGACCTGCCCTTTACCGGTCGTGATACGGATGATGAAAAATCACAGGAAAAACTTCGTGAGTTTTTGATTCATGAACTGGATGATGTGGAATTCAGTAATCCGGTTTACCGTGAGATCATAGAAATTTTCAAGCAGTCCTTACAAACCCCTAAAACCATCAGTACTGATTTTCTGATTTCTGAAGGTTCGAGAGAAGTTGCGCAAGCAGTAGCAGAGTTAATTACCGACAGGTATGAAGTATCTGAATGGTGGGAATCAAAATATAAAATTCACATCCCTACAGAAGAAGAAGTGCTTGACAGGGCAGCAGAGGGAAATGTGTTGCGGCTTAAGTTCAGGTTGGTGCAAAAGATGATTGAAGAGAATTTGCAAAAATTAAAAGACGCAAAAACGGAAGATGAAGTAGATAATTATTTTGGTATTCATGAAAGGCTTAAAATAATTGAAAGAGAACTTTCTTCTTCACTAGGTATTGTGATAAGCCGGCAGTGAACTTATGCACCTTATAGTTGTTGAATTAATAATTACATAAAAATACATGGCAGAATTTGTTTTAAATACCATTGAAGAGGCGATAGAAGATATTCGTAATGGTAAGGTAATCATAGTAGTAGACGATGAGGATCGGGAGAATGAGGGCGACTTTATTTGTGCAGCAGAAACCATTACACCACAGATAGTCAATTTTATGGCAACGCATGGCCGCGGATTAATTTGTGCGCCATTGATTGAAGACCGCTGCCAGGAACTTGGTCTCGAACTGATGGTAGGAAAAAACACCGCAGCCTTTGAAACACCATTTACAGTTTCAGTTGATCTGATAGGCCATGGTTGTACGACCGGAATTTCTGCGCACGACAGATTCAAAACAATTAAAGCATTGGTTGATCCGGAGACTGATCCGAAAGAATTAGGTAAGCCCGGGCACATTTTTCCGCTCATGGCAAAACGGGGTGGCGTCTTGAGAAGAGCCGGCCATACTGAAGCTGCAATTGATTTTGCCAGGTTGGCGGGCTTCAGACCGGCAGGTGTGTTGGTGGAAATCATAAATGAAGATGGAAGCATGGCACGCCTGCCTGATTTGCTGCAAGTAGCTAAACGTTTTGATCTCAAAATTGTGACCATCAAAGACCTGATTGAGTTCAGGCTCAAAAAAGAAACATTAATTAACAGACAGGTTGATGTAGAAATGCCAACCGCTTATGGCGATTTCAAACTGATTGCATATGAACAAGTAAATACCGGTGATGTACACATGGCATTGGTAAAAGGTACATGGGATAAAGACGAACCTGTAATGGTGCGTGTTCATTCTTCTTGTGTAACCGGAGATATTTTTGGTTCATGCCGATGTGATTGTGGTAATCAATTGCACAGTGCCATGCAAATGGTTGACGAAGCAGGAAAAGGTGTAGTACTTTATATGAAGCAGGAGGGCAGGGGTATAGGTCTCTTGAATAAATTGCGAGCTTATAAATTGCAAGAGCAAGGTTTAGATACCGTTGAAGCCAATATTCAGTTGGGTTTTGATATGGACGAAAGAGATTATGGTGTTGGCGCGCAAATTTTGCGCGACCTGGGTATTTCAAAAATCAAACTCATCAGTAATAATCCTAAAAAACGTGTGGGGCTTATCGGTTATGGCCTGGAAATTGTTGAAAACATAAACATTGAGATCACACCAAACGTACATAATGAAAAGTATCTCTTAACCAAGCGCGACAAACTGGGGCATGCTATACTAAAAGGGAAATGATCAGGTTCGGATTAATCATCATATTACTGATAAATATACCGGCTGTTAAAGCACAAAGATTTTCATTTGAGTTTTGGCACGAAGGCAGAATAGTATTGGTTGATAATGATACGATAAGAGGTACCATCAAGTACAATCTTGAAAATGATATTCTGCAGTACCTGAGAACTGACAAGACCATCGAAACTTTTACGGCAAGAAAAGTACTCTTCTTTGAAATTTTTGATGCCTCTACCGACAGGTATCGTGAATTTTATGCCTTGCCCTACGCGCTGGGTGGTGATTATAAAGTGCCTGTATTTTTTGAGGTATTGGAAGAAGGCAGGCTAACCCTGCTTTGCCGCGAACGGGTTGAACTTAGAAATGTAAATCCTAATCCATACTTCTATTATAATAACTTTACACGCGAAGTGCTGGTATACAGTTTTTTCTTCTTGGATACCAAAGGAAATATCGCAGAGTTTAGTGGCAACAGAAATGACCTCTTGCGCATGATGGGCCGCCAGGGTGATGAGGTGAACAAATACATGCGCAGCAACAAACTTAAATCAGATAACAGGTTAGACCTCATCAAGATTATTCATTACTACAACTCACTGTTCCGTTCCTGATTTATTTGCTATTTTAGCGATCTCAAATTTTACTCAAAATAGAAAATTCTCTTTTATGGCTAAGCCTTTGATTCTTGTTTCTAATGATGATGGTATTACTTCTAATGGTATTCGTACACTTGTTAATATTGTTAAAGACCTTGGAGAAGTTGTGGTGGTTGCACCTGATAGTCCACAGTCGGGCATGGGCCATGCTATTACAGTAGGTAATACTTTACGTTTGGAAGAGACCAATATTTTTGGAGACATCAAGGCATTTGAATGTTCGGGCACTCCTGCTGATTGCGTGAAGATTGCCAAGCATTTTGTATTGAAAGAACGCCAACCCGACCTGGTAGTGAGCGGCATCAACCACGGCAGCAATACTTCCATCAGTGTTTTATATTCAGGTACTATGTCGGCCGCCATTGAAGCAGCCATTGATGGCATGTTCTCTATTGGATTTTCTTTGGCTGATTATTCATGGGGTGCTGATTTTACACATACACACGAATATGTGCGCGCCATTGTAGAAGAGACATTAAAAAAGGGCATGCCCAAAGGTGTAGCTTTGAATGTAAACTTTCCGCCTAAGCGAAATGAAAACATCAAAGGCGTAAAAATTTGTCGCCAGGCGAGGGCCAAATGGGAAGAACAGTTTGATCAGCGTTTTGATCCGAACGGAAGAAGATACTTCTGGATGGCCGGTAACTTTGTAAACTTTGATAAAGGCGAAGATAAC
>DAOLDI010000199.1:0-4960 GCA_035327445.1 Cyclobacteriaceae bacterium
GGCCAGTGCGATACCTGCAGGTAATAAGCTGCGGTTATTTAATACAGCGGCCATTTGGGTAACAAAAGGAGGGCCCATCGTTAGGGCTATGCTGCTGATCATGAAACTATCAGCATCTGATTTAAAGATTTTGCTGAGAAATAAATGCATCAAAACCATTACAGTAAGCATGAGGGCGTTAAATAAGAAGTAATGACCTGCCACTTCTGTTAGTTGACTGAAATCGGTTATAAAGCCTGCGGATAATCCAAAGATCAATAAAAGGTATTGTGCAAAGCCAAATACACCTGGCAAGGTTCTTAGGTAGGTAGAAAAAGAAAATGCAATGCCTAACGTACTTAAGCTCAACATTAATATTGCCTGATTTAACTCACCTTTTGCGTTAGGAATCAATTGGGCGGGCATGAAACTTAAGCCTACGGCAAGCAGTGCAACAAAAATGGCTGTAAGTATGGGCCATACTTTTTGCCAGGTAATGGGTTTGGGAAAGAAGTATTGTTGGTCATGATGTTGCTCGTAAAAACTGATATTCTCATCGCGTTTAGCACCTCTGAATGGTCCGAGTAATTTGAGTAAAAATAATTTACCAATACTAATCAGGAAGAAGAAGTATAGGGCTGAACAAACTGTATCTGTTGCATTCAGGATGATAAATAATTCATCTCCCGCTTCCAATGCTTTGCTTACTGCTACCATGTTGGGTGTGCCACCTATGTAAACCCCAGCCAGCATACCCGACACGATGTTAGCATCAGCTAATTGATTTTTATACAAGTAACCTAAAAACAAACTTGTGCTGATGCTGGAGATTACGCCAAGAAAGAACACCAGTGTAATTTTACCGGTGTATTTAATCCAGTCGCTCAAATTATTTACCATTAGTAAAAGAGGTATGGCCAGCATTACGGCCAGGTATGCAATAAGTTCAACCGAGGAGAAACTTTCTTGCATCAATTGGGTCTCTATTTTTTGATTTGAAAAGAGAGGTAACCACCACTGCCGGGTGTTACCCAGCAGCATGCCAACTGCATAGCATATCACAATATCACTAAGTACTTTGCTGGCTCCTAACAATTTACCAAGTTTCACCAGGTACCATGGAAGGACCAGCATAACAAGTGTTAGTGTGATAATCATGATTCAAGTGATTTCATGCCGACTAAGATAATAGTATTATGAATGCCATAAGTCATCATTTACCTGAGTGATATGCTTGTATTTTTTTCAGATATTGGTTTTATTAGTGAATAAAGCAAAAGCATCACCTAAACCCGACTATGCAAAGCTTGTCTTCGATTGATTTTTTATACTGGACTTTACCAGCCTTACCCGGATTAATTTTATTAGTCTTAAGCTGGCCTTTAGAGTTTTATTTAACGAAAAAGAGATTCTCTCCCTGGCAAGTGGGCAACATTTCAAGGTTATTGGGTATTCTCATCTTTGTTTTATTTCCTTTTTTTATTAGCAATAATACAAAGGTTGACCTCATACAGCTTTGGCAAGATCAACTTTCAATTACCTGGAAAGATGTTTTAATTACGCTTCCTTTTATGGCACTACTACTTTATTTGCAAGAAAAGAAAAGAAACCAGATCAAAGGAATGGAGGCTTTTTCTGCTGCAGACTTTAACCTCTTTCATTTGACTTTACATGCGCTGGTATGGATTAGCTATCTTTTCTGCTATGAATTTTATTTCAGAGCTTACCTGCTCTTTATGGCATTTCCCGAAAGTGGTGTTGTCATAATTGTATTGTTTAATATTATCTTATATGCTTTTGTTCACTTAAGTAAGAATATGCAGCAGGTATGGTTGTCATTGCCATTTGGGGTCTTACTCTGTGCAGTATGTTTGTACACCGGAAATTTCTGGTTCGCATTTGTAATTCACATATGTCTTGCTTTAGGGGTTGAGCTTCCTTTGTTGTCTAAAAAGCAAACTATTCAAAAAAGTATTGTATGAAGGTATTTTTAACCGGGGCTACAGGTTATTTGGGAAGTAAACTTTTAAGTCATTTACTGGCTACTGATCATGAGGTTATTGCTTTATATAGAAAAGATAAACTCGATTTAGAGCAGCCTGGCTTAACCTGGGTGCAGGGTAGTTTGGAGCATACAACCGCTATTGAACCATTGTTGCAAGGAGTTGACACGGTATACCACACTGCGGCTCTTGCCGCCATGTGGCATAAAAAGAGATCAACCTTTTATGATGTGAGTGTACGTGCAACTGAAAACTTATTACAAGCATCTAAACAGCAAGAGGTAAAGAATTTTGTGTTTACTTCCAGTGCTGTAGTGTTGAGCTATTCTATCAAGTCTGCAATAAAAGAAGATGACCCTTTAATTGAACCCTTGATTGAAGATTATGCGGTTACCAAATCAATGGCTGAGCAGGCCGTCATGAGCGCCAGTACAGCAAATTTTAAAACTGTAGTGGTTAATCCCCCTCGTATTTACGGTCCATCATCGCGTGGTTTCAATGCGGTGAACAACCTGGTTAGAAATTACCTGAACAACAGGTTCTATTTTATGCCTGGTAATGGAAGCTATATAGGTAATTATGCTTACATAGATGATGTTGTGCTGGGGCACATCCTTGCGCGTAACAAGGGACAAAGCGGGCACAGGTATATAGTAGGAGGTGAGAATCATACTTATGTTAGTCTTTTCAATTTACTGCAAGAGATTACAGGTAAGAAGAGAACTGCAGTTAAATTACCGTATCGTATCATGCGTTGGGTGGCAGGCTTTGAAGAATCAAAAGCTCAATTAACAGGCCTGGCACCGTGGGTAACTTCACACATGGTTGATAAACTTTTTTCAAACAGAGCCTTATCGTCTGAAAAGGCTGTTAGTCATTTTAACTACACAATAACGCCTTTGAAAGAAGGACTTGAAAGAACCATTTCACATATTAAGCATTCATCACTATGAGAGAAAACTCAGCTTATGCACTCACAACCGGAGCATCTGCAGGATTAGGAAGTTCATTTTCTTACGAATTAGCAAGCAGGGGATATAACCTTTTTCTGGTTTCATTGCCGCATGAAAACCTGGCATCAATGGCTTCTTTTATCAGAACTAATTATGGTGTTGAAGTTATCATCTTTGAAACTGATCTCACCTTATTTGGTGCGGCTGAAGTTGTGCTAAAAGAAATCAATGAGCATAATATTCAAATTGGTATGCTCATTAACAATGCAGGTCTGGGGCAAAACCAATACTTTGAGCAAACTGATGAACAATATTTACGCAGCATGATTGAGTTAAACTGTTTGGCTACAGTTTCATTAACACATGCTTTAATCCCCAAGCTTAAGCAGCAGCCTAAATCTTACATCATTAACATCAGCAGCATGGGAGGATTCTTTGCCTTGCCGGGTAAATCAGTTTATGCAGCAAGTAAAGGTTTCATCATTCAGTTTTCACAATCATTAAAATGGGAACTTGAACAATACGGCATCAACGTTAGTGTTGTCTGCCCCGGAGGCATAATTACCAATACAGATAAGTACCTTATCATTCGCGATTTCGGTTGGCTTTCGAGGGCTACTACTTCCTCTGCCAAGGAGGTTTCTGTTTACGCCCTAAACCAATCTTTAAAAGGAAAGCACAGAATTATTCCGGGCAGGTTAAATCGTTTCTTGTTTTTTATTAATGGATTAATACCTGCTTTTATCAGAAACAAGTTATTGGCTTATTCTATGAAACATATCAGTAAGAGAGAACAACAACTTTCAGTAGTTGATCATAAGGAAGATCAAAGTCAAGAAGCACATATAACAGTTGAGCGTGACTCAATTATCAGTGATTAAGCAGAGCTAATCTTGGTGTTTACGCAGTATTTTAAATTAATAAGCACAGCTTAACCATCAGGCATTTGATATTGCCAATAAAAGAAAAGCTAATTTTCTGAGCTTAAGTTCTTGTATTTTCATGACTTAATTAACTAATCAAATCATGAAGATAAATTTACGCATACTACTTGCAAGTTTTGTGTGGCTCTTTGCTGCACAACTGGTGATGGCGCAGCGCAATGACCCTGTTGTTGATGCCATCATCAAAGAAGCCAATGAAAATTCTCAATTGGAAATTCTGGCCCATGAACTGATGGACAAAATCGGTCCGCGTTTGGTGGGTACACCGCAAATGCAACAAGCAAATGACTGGGCTGTTGCCCGCTATAATGGATGGGGCATTACTGCGAGAAATGAAAAATGGGGAGAATGGCGCGGATGGGAAAGAGGCATTACGCATATTGATATGGTAGCTCCCTGGGTGAGAACATTGGAAGGCACACAACTGGCCTGGAGCCCCAGCACCGGAGGCAAATCCATTACTGGCGATGTAGTAGTGATTCCTGATTTGGCCGACTCATTGGCTTTCGCCAGATGGTTGCCAAGCGTAAAAGGAAAATACGTGATGATATCTATGCCGCAACCTACCGGCCGCCCTGATTACAACTGGGAAGAATTTGCTACGAAGGAATCATTTGAGAAGATGAAAGAAGAACGCAATGCACAAACTGAAGCATGGAATAATCGCATACGCAAAACGGGTTACAATACCAGAAACCTGCCTGCCGCTCTTGAAAAAGCCGGAGCCGCTGGAGTGCTTACTTCTTATTGGTCAAGAGGTTTTGGTGTGAATAAAATTTTTAGTGCCAATACCAAAAAGATTGTGACTCTCGACATTGCATTAGAAGATTACGGACTATTATACCGCCTGGCAGAATCTGGTTCAAAGCCCAGAATTACCGTACGTGCAGATTCTAAAGAGAAAGGTGTAGTTCCAACATTCAACACCATTGCTGAAATTAAAGGAACAGAAAAACCTGATGAGTATGTGATGATGTCAGCGCATTTTGATTCTTGGGATGGTGGCACAGGTGCTACCGACAATGGTACTGGCACCTTGGTGATGATGGAAGCCATGCGGATTCTAAAAAAAGTTTATCCC